>CAYQZN010000107.1:0-8862 GCA_964421805.1 uncultured Woeseiaceae bacterium | reverse complement strand
TCGCCGACCGGGTGATCAGCCAGCACACCCGCTTCGAGGCCCGCTACCAGACCGATCACGGGCGCGGTCTCGAGGCCCCGCCGTTCGCCCGCCACGAGCCGGTGCTGCGCCACCCGGCGCAATACGGCCCCTGCCAGGCACTGGGCACCGTGTTACGCGGCGCGGGCACGGCGGCATTCACCTACCTCTCGGCCCGCGCGCCGGGGCGGGAATGCAACATCGCCCTGCTCCGGCCCGACGCCCTGCGCTCGCGCCGCCACCGCAACCCGATCAGCGGGCTGTGCGAGACGCGGCCGGAAGGCGTGCAGTTCCGCTTCGGCCAGCGGCGCAGCTGGTTCCCGCGGGAGCAGTTCCTGGTGGACGGCCGCCTGCCGCAGCCCGCCTGAGTTCCGCGGTCAGCCCGCGGCGATGCGCTCGAGCCGCCCCTGCAGCAGCAGCGTCCAGAGGGATGCGGCGAAGCAGTAGACGCCCATCACGCCGAGCTGCAGCTCCAGCCCGACGCCGCGGTCCATCAGGACGCCTACCAGCCCTGGTGACAGGGCGGTCGCGAAGACCGCCAGTGCCGTGGTGACCGCCCGGATGGCGCCCAGGTGGCGGGCGCCGTAGAGCTCCGGCCAGACGGCGCCATGGGTGGTGGACGCGAACCCCAGGCTCGCGCCCAGCAGGACCATCGCGCCGGGCAGGACCAGCCGGCTCTCGGCGACCACCAGCAACAGTATGCCGGCACCCATGGGCAGCAGGTACACGGTAAGCAGCCGCCGCGCGCCGAAACGGTCGGCGAGCCGCCCCGCGGCCAGCGCGCCAACCACGTGAGCGGCCGCCAGCACGGGGAAGTTGGCCGCGAACCAGGCGAGCTGCCAGCCCTTCAGCTCCACCAGCGGCACCTGGTTGATGAACAGCGCCGTGATGATGAACGGCATCGCGAGCAACACCGGCATGAGGGCGTAGAACAGCGGGTCGCGCAGCACCTCGCCGCGGGTCCAGTGCCGGCGCGCATCCTCCTGCTCCGGTTCGGCGGCGGCCGCCGGCCCGCGGGTGGGATGACGCTCGTGGCGCAGCAGCACGCCGAAGACGGGCAGCGCCACGATCACCAGCAGGGCCGCGCCTGCAATCCAGGCGCCGCGCCAGCCGAACAGCCCGATGGCCGCGACGGCCAGGAGCGGCAGGACACCCTCGCTGGCCGGCAGACCCAGTGCGGCGATGGACACCGCCCTGCCCCGCTTGCGGTTGAACCAGCGGCCCATGGCGGTCATCGCCACGTGGGTGAGCATGCCCTGGCCGAAGAAGCGCAGCCCGAAGAACGCGAGCGCCAGGGTCCAGGCGGACTCGACGGCGGACATGCCGACGCAGGTCGCCGCCAGCCCGGCGATCACGCCGGCGCCGAGCAGGCGTATGGAGACCGTATCCGCCAGCTTGCCCGCCCAGGTCAGCAGCGCCGCGCTGGCCAGTGTGCCGATCGTGTACAGGGTGCCGAACTCGCCTTCGGTCAGGACCAGGTCGGTCTTCAGGTGGCCGGCGAACAGCGCCACGTAATAGGTCTGGCCGAAGCCGGAGAAGAAGGTCAGCAGGAAGCCGCCGGACAGCCAGGGCAGGTCGGGACGGAGGTCTTCGGCGAAGAGGCGCACGCGCGAAGTATGCCGCATATGCGACGGCGCCGCCCGGTCCGACGGCCGCCCGCCGGTTGCTATACTGCCCCGCCGACGCGCCCGGAACGCCGACCGCCGGCATGAGCGAACAGGACACCCCGACCCCCGACATGAGCGAACAGGACGCCGACATCACCGCGAGTTGGGACGCCTACTGGAAGGGCGCCCGGGATGCGGCCGCCTACACCGGCGGCGGCAGCAGCCACCCGGCCGTGACCGGTTTCTGGGAGCGTTTCTTCCGCGAGAGCGCGGCACTCTATGAAGGCCCGCTCGTGGTGGACGTGGCCAGCGGCAACGGCGCCGTTACCGACGCTGCGCGGGCGCAATTCGGCGAGGCCGGCCGCTACGTCTGCGTGGACGTCTCCGCTGCCGCGGTCCGCGCCATCGGCGAGCGCTACCCGGAGGTGCGCGGCGTCGTGGCCGACGCCCGCGCCATGCCGCTCGCGAGCGCCAGCGCGACCATTGCCGTGAGCCAGTTCGGCATCGAATACGCAGGGCTCGACGCCTTTCCCGAACTGCTGCGGCTGGTGGCCGACGGCGGCCGGGCCGCACTGCTGGTGCACCGGGAAGGCGGCGGCATCCATCGCCAGTGCGCGGCCAGCCGGGATGCGATGCAGGCAATCATCGACGCGCGCTTCCTGCCGCTGGCGCACGAGCTGTTCGAGGCGGGCTTCGCGGCGATGCGCGGCGGCGACCGGGAGCGGTTCCGGCAGGCCGGCCGGACCTTCGCGCCCGCCCTGCGCAGCGTGGAGGATCTCATGCGCCGCCACGGCCAGCACGTGGCCGACGGCACGGTGATCCGCCTGTACCGGGACGTGCGCACGATGCACGAGCGCATGGCCCGCTACGAGGCGGCCGACGTGCTCGGCTGGCTGCAGCGGATGGACGCCGAGGTGCAGGCCTATGCCGGCCGCATGGCGTCGATGTGCGCGGCGGCGGTCGGCGAGGACGCCTTCCGCGGACTCTGCGCCCGTGCCCGCGAGGCAGGCTTCACCCTGCTGCGGGATGACGAGCTGACGGTGCCCGAGACCGGCGTGGCGCTGGCCTGGGCGCTGGTCGCGGTGCGCGGTGAGCCCTGAACGGACCGTCGCCGAGTCGCCCGAGTTCTAGAAGCGCAGATCCTTCAGATACTGCTCGTAGTTCTTCCAGCGCCCGCTCGAGCGGGTCTGCAACCCCTCGCGCACCTGCCAGACGCTGGCCGTCTTCACCTGGGTATCGGCGTCCTGGAAGGCGAGCACCCGCTCGTCCCAGTCCAGCCCCACGAACTCCAGCAGGCGGCGCACCACGGGTTCGGGCTCGCTCACCAGCTCGTCGTAGTCGACGGTGAGCAAGTCGTCGCCGAAGACCGACTGCCAGTGGGCCATGATGCGTTCATGCTGGCGGTAGTAATGGGCGATGTCGCCGAGGTCCGTCGAGTAGCCCAGGTTGCCGCCCAGCTGCTGGAAGTAGATGGAGAGGCAATTATCCGGCGCGTGGCGGCGGGTGTGGATGATGCGCGCCCGCGGGAACATGGCCCGGATGACGCCCAGGTGCAGGAAGTTCTCCGGGCGCTTGTCGGTCACGCGCTCCGCCCCGGGGAAGAGCTCGCGCTGCTTCTCGCGGTATTCCGCCGCGACCGAGGCGAGCTCCTGCGGGGTGATCGTCTGCAGGCGGTCCGGATAGGGCGCGAGCCAGCGGCCGATCAGCCAGGGCACCAGGTCCAGCTCGCCGCCGGCGCTCACCGCCGGATGGGCGCCGAGGATCTGCTCCGTCAGCGTGGAACCCGAGCGGAACAGGCCGACGATGAACACGGGTTCGGCCTCGACGTCGGTCTGAGCCCTTTCGAGCCACTCCCGGTCGAACAGACCGACCAGGTGCTCCACCGCCTCCTCCGCGGCGCGCGGATCGTAAGACGGCATGCGGCGCTTGCCGAGTTCGTTGGCCTCACGGTAGGCGGCGAACGCCTCGTCGTAGCTGCCCGCGTCGTCCAGCGTCTTGCCGAGCGCGAACAGCAGCGCTTCGCGGCCGATCGGGTCTGCGCCGCCGGCTTCCAGCGCCGCGCGCAAGCGGCCCACGAGCGGGTCGTCCGCGCCCGCCACGCGCTGGGCGTGGGCGATGCGGGCCAGCGACTCGCCGTGGCCGGGCTCGATGCCGAGGATGCGCTCGTACAGCCTGAGCGCCTCCTCCCGCTCGCCGGACTCCTCGTACAGCCCGGCCAGGTTGAACAGCGCCGGCACATAGGCAGGATCGGCCGCCAGGGCCCGCTCGTACATCTCCCGGGCCTCGTCGGGGCGCCGCATGTCCGAGTACAGCACCCCCATGTTCGACCAGACCTCCTGCACCCGGTCGATGCCGAGTTCCGCGGCCCGCCGGTAGGCGGCCAGCGCGTCCTCGTAGCGCTTCTGCTTCTTGTACAGCAGCGCCAGGTTGAAGTGCACCGGCGCCAGCTCCGGCTGCCTGTCCAGCAGCTGTTCGTAGAGCCGGACGGCGGCATCGGTCTGCCCCGTCGCGTCCAGTACGCCGGCGAGCCGGGCCCGGTAATAGGGGTTGTCCGGCTCCGCGCGCACCAGCTCGTTCATGGTGGCGACGGCCTCGTCCGCCCGACCGGACGCCACGTACAGGTCAGTCAGCGCCTCCAGCACGACCGGCCGCTGTTCGCCGCGCTCGGCCAGCCGGCGATAGGCCTGCTCGGCCTCGGCCACGCGCCCGGCCGCGTGCAGCCGGCGCGCCTGCTCGAAAGCGCTGCGAAATTCTGCTGAAGGTTCCATCAGTTCTCCGGTACGACGTCGAAGGCCACCGTCATGCGGGGCGCGTCGGATTCGAACGGCACGGTGCCGTGCCACATGTAGGACGGGAACAGCACCAGCCGGCCCACCTGCGGCTGGATCCGGCGCCGCGCCTGCCCGTGCTCGCCGATGTCGATGTCCGGCTCGCCGAACTTGATGCCGCCGCCGTGGGCATCGGACTCGGACACCTCGTCCGGCACCTGCACGTAATACGCCGAGCTGATCCAGCCCATCGGATGCACGTGCATGGTGTGGTAACCGCGGCGGGCGAGCCGCACCGACCAGGAAGCCGAGAAGTCGAAGGCCTCGCTGCGGCGCGAGAACAGCGGATGCTCCGGATTGTCCGGGAAGCGGGAGACGTAGTCGGCGACGCACTGCCGGAGCGAGGCCACCAGTTCGCGGATCTCCGGCTCGCTGCGGGTGAACAGGTCGCCCATGGTCTGGCTGCCGCCCCTCAGCGTCTGCTCCGCCGGATGGCGCTTGCCGATGTGCAGCCCGTTCAGCACCTGGGCCAGGCGCTCGTTGAACTCGCCGATATTCGCATAGCCCGGCGGCACCGGTAGCTCGTACACACCCACCAGGTTCTCGTAGTCGTTAAGGTACCCATCCCGCTTGTCGCCCAGCATCCGCCAGCACAGGCCCAGATAGGCCAGCGCCCGCTGATTGAACGGCATCAGGGCTGCGCCCTGCTTCGCCTGCTCCAGTGCATCCTCCGGCCGGCGGCAGGCCAGCAGTGCACGGGCGTAGCTGATGCGGTGGTTCGGCACCGAGCCGGTCGTGATCACGGCCTCGGCGTGCATCGCCAGCGCCTCGTCCCAGCGGTCCTGGCCCTCGAGGCTGTAGGCGAGCAGGCTCTTCAGCTCCGGGGAGTCCGGCGTCTCGGCCAGCCCCGTGCGCAATGCCTGCTCGGCGCCGGCGAAATCGTCCTGCTGGGTCAGCGCCATGGCGTAGGCCTGGCGCAGCGGCTCCGCGGCCGGGAAGTCGGCGAGCGCACGGCGGTACGAGCCCAGATAATCGTCGAGCCGTTCCTGCTGCCAGAGGAGCGTATTCAGGTTGCGGTGGCTCTCGGTATCCAGCGGGTTGCGCTCCAGCGCCTGTCGGTAGGCGGCGATGGCACCTTCCACGTCGTGCAGATCGATCAGCGCATTGCCCAGATTGTGATGTAGCTGGGCCCGGTCCAGGCCAAGCTCCGCCGCCTTGCGGTACTGCTCGAGCGCGGCTTCCGGCCGGATCATCATGCGCAGACAGAGCCCCTTGTTATGGTGCGCCTGGGCGTAACCCGGCCGGGCCGCAATGGCCTTGTCGTAGCAGGGGATCGCCGTCTCGTAGTCTTCCCGGCGCTGATGCGCGTTGCCGAGTCCGAGCCAGCCGGGTGCGTCCTGCGGATCCAGCTCGACGCAGCGGCGGAAACTCGCCTCCGCCTCGTCCAGGCGCCCCAGCCGCAGATAGCAGCGGCCGAGGTTGCGGTGGGCGTCCACGTAGCGGGGCTCGAGCCGGATCGCCTCCTCATAGGCGCCGATGGCCTCGTCCCGCCTGTCGGCCCGCGACAGCGCATTGCCGAGGTTATTCAGGACTTCCGGCTGTTGCGGAAACAGCCGCAGCGACTCCTGCATGAAGGCGATGGCGCGCGGGTAGTCACCCAGCTGAGACAGCATCAGGCCGCAGAGCTGCAGCCCCATCGGGTGCGCCGGATTCGCCTGCAGGAACTCCCGGTACAGCGGATAGGCCTCCTGCAGCTTACCGGACTGATGCAAAGCCGCGGCCTCGCGCAGCTTCGGCGGCAGTTCGGCGAATCCGGCCTGCTGCCGTGTGGCGTTCTCGGTGGACATTCGATACCCGTAATCGCGGAAAGAAACCCTGATTATAGGGGTTCCGCCCCTCCCCATGCAGGAGGGCCTTCAGGCCCGATCCTTCTCCCGCTGGCGCCCGTCTATGAGAAAAAAGGCATTATGACGGCTCCGACCAGACGGCCAACTCGTTGCCGCTCGGATCGAGGAAGTGAAAGCGGCGCCCTCTTCCTTCACGATGCGATTGGTCCCTCCGTAGCGACCATCAGGGGCATGGATCTCCCATTCACCGAGCCAGAAATCGAAGGCCCGATAGGCCGGGTCCGTGGTACAGATCCCCGCAGTTGCCGCCTCCGGTTCTACCTCCGACGCCTGAACCGTGCCGATTGCGAGTAAGAGCATCGCCAGTTTGTGCAGTTTCATCGTGTTCCCCCTCCGACGACTGGGTTCGTCAAAAAAAGACTAACCAAGGTCCGCGAACCAGTATACGCAGAGATCGCCGAGATCCGCCGGGCCAGCCGGGGGAGACCGCCGGTCTTGCGGCACCGTGGCGGGATAGACGATAAAATGACCGTCAGCCTCCCGGATCCGAACGGTGTATGTCCTCAAGTGTCGCTCAACAGCTGCAGGTCGCTCTAGGCCATCATCAGGCGGGCCGGCTGCGCGAGGCGGAGGCGATTTACCGCTCCATCCTGGCAGAACGACCCGAGGATCCGAATGCCCTGTACCTGCTCGGCGTCCTGGCGCTGCAGGCGGGACAGGCCGAAGCGGCGCACGATCTGCTGCAGAAGGCCATCGCCGTCAGCCCGGACAACGCGGACGCCCGCAACATGTGCGGCGAAGCCTGTCGGGCGCTCGGGCGCCCGGACGAGGCGATCCGTCACTATCGGGAGGCGCTGCGACTCAACCCGGAATTCGCGGGCGCCATCAACAATCTCGGCAACCTCTACATGGAACTCGGCCGGCACGAGGCGGCCGCGGCCGAATACGAGCGTGCGATAGCCCTCGCTCCCGGGTTCGCGATGTCCCACGACAACCTCGGCCTCGCCATGAAGGCACTCGGGCGGCCGGAAGAGGCGCTGGCGCATTTCGAGCGCGCCCTCGCACTCGCCCCCGACTACCCGGGGGCTTGCAACAATCTCGGCAACACGCTGCGGGAACTCGGCCGCACGGAAGAGGCGATCGCTCGTTACCGGCGTGCCATCGAACTCGATCCCCGATTCGCGGAGGCGCACAACAATCTCGGCACGGCGCTGAAGGATATCGGCAAGACGGACGAGGCCGCGGCCGAATACGAAAAAGCGCTGGCACTGCGCCCCGGATTCGCAATGGCGCATAACAATCTGGGCCTGCTCTACGACGAGACCGCCAGACCGCATGATGCGATGGCCTGCTACGAGCGGGCCATCGCCATCGACCCGGATTATGCCGACGCCAGGAACAATCTCGGCAACGTATTGTTTCAACTCGGCCGCCCCGACGAAGCGGAGGCCGAGTACCGGAAGGCGATCACGATCCGGCCCTCCTTCGCCGAGGCCTACCGGCATCTCACCAACGTTCGCCCGGACCCGGAAATGGTCGCGTCGATACGCGAACAACTCGACCGCCCCGACCTGGCTTCCGACGACACCATGCACTTTCACTATGCGCTGGCCAGAATCGCCGAGCGCGAGCGCAAGCACGCGGAGGCATTCCGGCATTATCAGACCGCGAACCGGATCAGGCGCCGGGCGATCGACTACGACCCCGAAGGGCATGCCCGCCTGATCGACCGGCTGATCGAGACGTTCTCGCCGGCACTGCGTGAACGGGCCCGGGACTGGGGGTCGGATTCGGAAGTCCCGGTTTTCATCGTCGGCATGCCCCGCTCCGGTACCACGCTGGTGGAACAGATCATAGCCAGTCATCCCCGGGTGCACGGCGCCGGCGAATTACCGGTCCTCGCCAATTTCGAAAGGGAACTCGCGGGGTATCCGGAGTCGCTTAAGGAGTGCGGCCCTGCACTGGCCGCCGACTGGTCCGACCGTTACCTGGCGATACTGCGGGGCCGCTCGGATACGGCAGACCGAATTACCGACAAGGCACCCAGCAACTTCCTGAGGATCGGCCTCATCCGGCTGCTGTTCCCCCGGGCCAGGATCGTCCATTGCCGGCGCAATCCTCTCGACACCTGCCTGTCCAATTACTTCAACTATTTCGTGGTGGGCAACGAGTTCTCCTACGACCTCGAGGAACTCGGCCATTATTACCGATGCTACGAGCGGCTGATGGCCCACTGGCGCGAGTCCTTCGCCGCCGGCTTCCTCGAGGTGGAGTATCAGGACCTGGTCCGCGACCAGGAAACCGTGAGCCGCCGGTTGATCGATTACCTGGGTCTCGAGTGGGACCCCGCCTGCCTCGAGTTCCACCGGAACCGCCGGGCGGTCAAGACCGCGAGCAGCATGCAGGTGCGGGAGCCTATCTACGGCCGGTCGGTCGACCGCTGGCGTCACTATGAAGAGCAGCTGTCGCCGCTGATCTCGCTGCTCGGACGAAACCAGCCCTAGCTATCCCGGTCCGTCCCTGGATATTGACGGCTCTTCACCCCGCGGCGACCAAAGCTACCACCTCAAAAAAAATGGCGGACCCCCGTTTCCGGGGGCCCGCCATCCTAGACGGCTTCGA
>CAYQZN010000106.1:0-8956 GCA_964421805.1 uncultured Woeseiaceae bacterium | reverse complement strand
TATCTCCGCCGCGAGCGGCCGGGGAGCTGACGGCCGGCGGTGCTATCCTTCGCCCATGTTCACGTACATCGATCCCACGATCCGCGGCCGGCTGATCGAGCAGGGCCGTCTGATCCGCATCGACCGCTACGGACGGGTCATCGACGCCGCCAATCCGCCGCCGCCGGGCGAGCCCGCGATCAATCTGCTCGGGCCCATACCGCTGCCGCTGGACGTCGCCGGCCTGCGCATGGAGGTACGCTGGTACGCGGCGGTACGGCATACCGAGTTGTCCAAGGTGGAGGACCTCGCCCGGGAGCTCAGGGAGCAGGGCGGCCAGCGGCTGTTCGCCACGCTCGCCTCTTCCATGGCGGTCAACAGCGTGCTTCTCATCGGCGAGCCGGAGACGACGGACCGGCCCCTCGTCCGCGTGCACTCGAGCTGCCTCACCGGCGACGTCTTCGGCTCCCAGCGCTGCGAATGCGGGCCCCAGTTCGTCGCGGCCATGCACCGCATCCATGCCGACCCCGCGGGCGGCGTCCTCATCTACATGGCGGGCCACGAGGGCCGCGGCATCGGGCTCTGGGCGAAGGCGGTGACCTATATCCTGCAGGACGCCGGCGAGGACACGTACCAGGCCAATCGGTCTCTCGGCCTGCCCGACGACTCCAGGGACTTCAGTGATGCAGCCGCGCTGCTGCACCATTTCCTCGGCACGCGGCCGTTCCGCCTGCTGACCAACAACCCGAAGAAAGTCGCCGACCTGGCGGAGCATGGCCTGAAGGACATCGACGCGGTCAAGCACGTGATCGGCGTGGGCGACTGGAATCGCCGCTACCTGGCGGCCAAGCGGGACTGGGGCCACAGGCTCAGCGACGAGGATCTTACGGACTGAAAGTGCCGGTGACACCGGCGGCCATTGCGGCCGCCGGCACACCGGTCCGGGGGGAGTCGTCCGGCCCGATACCTCCGTGGTATCCGTTGCGGCATCCTGTCGCGTGCCGGACGGGCAGCTGCGGGCGTCGGGGGGGCGTCCGCAGCCTGGAACGGGTCTGGGTGATTTCCCGAACCGGGAGTGATACTAGCGGGCTCGTGTTACAGGCCGATGAAATTTGCCCATGAAATCTGCCCATGAAACGGGCCGATCTATTTCTTTGGCGGCGTGCTGTCGTAGGGATTGAAGAATGCCGCCTGCGGCGCGTCCTCGTCGCCGTCGTCCGCCTCGGTGACGTCCTTGCCGAGGATCTGGCGCAGCATCTGGGTGCTGACCAGCTGCAATTCATCGTCGCCGGCTTCGTCCGGCTCCGGTTCCAGCTCGTCGATCTTGCGGCCGCCGACCGCCACCGATTCGCGTCCGGCGACGGGGCGGTTCATCATGGCCTCGAGGCTCTCGGTCTCCAGGATGCGGAAGTGCCCCGTGTCTTTCTCCCTGGCCACCACGCCCTCCGCGCCGTCGCCCGCGAGACGGTCCATCTCCTCGCGCAGGTTCGGGTCGCCCTGGTGAATCAGCGCTTCGACGGTCTGCGTACTCATCAGCTCGAAGCGGCCCGTCTTCACGTCACCCACCCAGACCGAGTGGCCGCGCTCGTCGAGCCCGACCTTGCCGCCGGGCCGTGCGAGTCTAACGGTGTCGCCTTTACCGGGCTTGTCCGATCCCTGTGCCATGCCATACTCCGCGCGGTTTCTGCGCATATCGGTCGGATTATGCCCGCCCGGACGCCGGGAATTCTGAGAATCGCTTCACACGCCGGGGATGCCGCTGCCCGGGCCCGTTCAGCCCCGATTCACCGGTTGCTGCTAGAATTCTGTCGCTTTCCTGCCGAGGAGTCCCGTGTCATGAAAATTCCGAGATTGTTACCAGCCATACTGCTGGCGGCCCTCTGGTTCGCGCAGCCCGCGCTGGCCGACGACGCCGCGAAAATCGATGCCGACGTCGACGAGGCGCTCGCCAGCTTCAAGTCCGAGGTGAACGGTGCGGACGTCTTCCTGAGCAACGCCGCCGGCGTGCTGGTGTTTCCCCGGGTCATCAAGGCGGGTATCGGCATCGGCGGCGAGTACGGCAAGGGTGCGCTCAGGGTCGGCGGCAAGACGGTGGACTACTACTCCACCGCAGCCGGTTCCTTCGGCTTCCAGCTTGGTGCGCAGGCCAAGAGCATCGTGATCGCCTTCATGACGCAGGAGGCGCTGGCGAAGTTCCGCGACAGCGCCGGCTTCAAGGTGGGCGTGGACGGCTCCGTCGCGCTGATCGACCTGGGCGCCGGCAAGACGATCGATACGGCGAACATAAAGGATCCGGTGGTCGGCTTCGTCTTCGGCAGCAAGGGCCTGATGTACAACCTCACACTCGAGGGCACCAAGTTCACGAAGCTGGACATGGGCGAGGACTAGGCTCTGTCTAATCGGTGTTCGTGACCGGGTCCGCGTTTTTCGCCGCAGCGCTTGGAATTCGTCGGCATTTATTGGATGCTGTCGGCTCGGCCCATAACTGAAAGGAGGTGATCCAATGTCTAGTGAGAAATTGGGAGTGTCGTTCCAGCCCCGGGTTTTCGCAGTGACAGTGGAGCAGCCTTCGCTGTCGCAGTGAGGCCCAGGGTACGGAAGATACCCGGGGGTTGACGACACCCCACTCACGGAGGGCCGCAGCGATGCGGCCCTTTTTCATTGCCTTTGCAATGTCCGGCGCCGCGACGCCCGCCCTTCCTCTGGCGGGAGCGTTGGGATAGATTCCGGGAACGGTCGAGGAGGATGGCTGCGATGAGTGCGAGCCTCAGGGAACAGGTGGAAGCGTTACTGCCCAAATGGGAGCGGTGGTATCCGAGCCTGTTCGACGCCGCCGCCGATCTGGGCCTGATCAAGGCCCGGGTGTGCTCGCCCGACTCCCTGCTGCTGTCCAACCGGCACGCCTCCGTGCAGTCCCAGGCGGCGGCCGCGCATCGCGAGAAGTGGGGCGGCACGGACGAGCCGGGCCGCAACGCGCCCGCCAAAGGCAAGAGAAAGCGGCGCAAGCGCCGGTGAGGGCGGCGACGAGCCCCGGTCGCCCGCTTGATCAGTAACTCCCGGGCCTAGTCCTTGCCGAACAGTGCCTCGGCATCGGCCATGGGATCGTCTCCGCCGTCTTCGCCCGCGCCCGGCTCCGGCGTGCCGCCGAACAGGTTGTCGAGCTCCCGCTGCGCCCGCCGCTCGGCGTCGATGGCGCCGGATTCGAAGGCGGTGACCGAGGGCCGGAAATAGTCGCAGAAATTCGGCCGCTCCTTCTCCTTCACCTCCTCGGCGTCGTCCTCCCGGCACTGGCGGGTGACCGCGGGGTCGTAGTGCAGGCACATGCGGCAGACGTGCAGCGGCATGCTGCACTCCGGGCATTCGTCCAGCCGGGACAGGGGCAGGCTGAGTTTCGCGAGGGAGGCGCCGCAGCGCCAGCAGCAGAGGTCGTTGCTCTCCATGCCGCGACTGTCGCGCTTCGTGGGGACCGTGTCCAGCCGTCCCTGCCGCGATGAGACCGCTTCTGTGATCGGGCTCACGGCGCTAAGCGGCTGCCTGCGCTAGCATTTTGCTATGGCTGAGAGGGTATTGGCGCCTTCCCTCGGGGAAGAGGAATTCAGCGGGGACGGCCTGGTGCTCCTGCCCGAGGGCTATCTGGATTCCTCCGATGCGGCGTACGAGCTGCATCGGGAGCAGATCGACACGCGGGTCCACGACCTGGCTATCGGGGGACTCACGCGCCGGCTCGGCGACACGCTGCTTGCGATCGTGCGGCGCGCCGCGGTGCTCTGGCTCGCTCTCGGCTTCGTTACGGTCTGCGTCTGAAGCTTCAGGCGGTCTCGCAGACGAAAGCCCCGACCGTGCGCTCGAGATCGAGCGTCAGGAACTCGGCGCGCACCAGCCACTCCCTGCGCCCCGAATCCACCGACGGCTGCGCGGCCACCACGCGGGCCACCGCCCGGCAGAGGTCGCTGTCGAGGCGGATGATCTGGCCCGCGGACAGTGCCTGCCGGGTGATGAACTTCAGCCCGTGCAGGGAGACGTCCTGCATGCGTCCGGCCATGGGGACGTGCTGCGGCCAGGTGGCGAGAAAACTGACAGGCTGCGAGCGGCGGATGCGGGCGATGGCCCGCTGACCCCGCGTCTCCAGGCGACTGCGGTCGGCCGGCGCGAGCGGACTCGCGCATTCACCGCAGCGCTCGCCGGCTTCCGGTACGCCGGGATGGCTGCGCTCGGCGCCGCAGAACAGACAGGCTTCGGCCGGACGCGGCTCCCGCCGGGAACGCCGGCGGGAGGCGTTGGCGGCCGTGCGGGAGGCATCGTAGGAGGCCCTCTTTTGCGGGTGGCGCAGCACCGACCAGGCCTCGTTCAGCGCCGCGGCGTGGCGATTGTCACCGCCGAGATCGGGGTGCGCGCGCATCCGCTGCATCAGCGTGCGGTAGCTGGAGCGGATCACCTCCAGCGGCGCGTCCGGCTGGACGTGGAGGATGCGGTAGTAGTCACGATGACCGGTCGGATCGTCCTGGGACTTCATGCCTGTGCCTCGTTGTTCTTGTTATGCCCCGGATTCTAGTGACCTGCGCGGCGCCGCAAGGCCCGACTCGACATAAGGACGGCTATTGTCCCGCCGCGGGCGGCGGCCGTCAGGGCTGTCGGTTGTCGGTGATGAAGGTCCCCAGCTCGCGGAATTCGTCCGCGCGGGCGCTGCCGCGGCGCCAGCCGAGGGCGATCTCCCGGTAGGAGCGCTCGCCCATGGGCCAGAGCCCGACGCCCGTCGCGCTCAGCAGCGCCGAGTCCCTGGCCATCTCCGGCAGGAAGGTGATGCCGAGGTCGGCGTCCACCATCTCGATCAGGGTCAGCAGGCTGGTGGCGGCGAAGCGGCTCACCTTCTCTGAGCTGCGGATGCGGCACGCATCGATGGCGTGTTCCCGCAGGCAGTGGCCCTCCTCGAGCAGCAGCACGCTGTCGGCGTGCAGGCGGTTGTAGCGGTAGTTCTCCGGGTCCACGAGCCGGGTCTCGCGGTGCGCCGCCAGCAGGAAGCGGTCCCGGAACAGCGGTTCGGTCTCCACGTTGCGCAGCTCGTAGGGCACGGCGAACAGCATCAGGTCGATGTCCCCGGCCAGGAGTTTGTGATGCAGCTTCTCGGTGAGATCTTCCACCAGGAACAGTTTCAGCTCCGGGAAGCTCTGGCGCACCAGCGGCAGCACCCGGGGCAGCAGGAACGGCGAGATGGTGGGGATGACGCCCAGGCGCAGAGGGCCGGACAGCGGCTTCTGGCCCACCCTTGCCATTTGCACGAGCGACTCCAGATCTCGGAGACAGAGGCGGGCCTGCTCCGCCACCTCCCGGCCGATGGCCGTGATGGTGACCTGCCGGTTGGTGCGGTCGACCAGCTGCACGTCCAGAGACGACTCCAGCTCCTGGATGCCGACGCTGAAGGCAGACTGGGAGACGTGGCAGGCGTCGGCGGCACGGCCGAAGTGGCCGTGCTCGGCGAGTGCCACGAAATAACGTAACTGCTTGACGCTCGGGAGATTAATGGACATGAAGCGGAGATCCGGTGGTTATATTCAATAAATCGATCGCTATTATAAAAATATTCCATTTTAATTATCAATGGCAGTCCTTATGATGGGGAGCATCGAAGGAGGAATTACCATGACCATCAACATCGGAATCGAAGAGAAAGACCGCAGGGAGATCGCAGACGGGCTGTCGCGACTGCTCGCGGACAGCTACACGCTGTATCTCAAGACGCACAACTACCACTGGAACGTGACGGGCCCGATGTTTGCCACGCTCCACACGCTGTTCGAGGAGCACTACACCGAGCTGGCTCAGGCCGTCGACGAGATCGCCGAGCGCATCCGTGCCCTGGGCTTCAAGGCACCCGGTTCCTACACCGCGTTCGCGAAGCTCACGGACATCGAGGAGGAGACGGGCAGCCCCGATGCCGAGGAGATGATCCGGCAGCTGGTGCTCGGCCAGGAGACTGTCGTGCGCACGGCGCGTCAGGTATTCCCTGTCGTGGACAAGGCCAACGACGAGCCCACGGCGGACCTGCTGACCCAGCGCATGCAGATTCACGAGAAGAATGCGTGGATGCTCCGCAGTCTGCTGAAGGACGAGGCGGCCTGAAGCGCAACTCGGCGGTCCGGCTGCTCAGGCAGCGCGGATCGGCATACTGATTAGAAACACGGCCGGTCACCGGCCGAGGAACCAGGAGGAAATCAATGGACACATCGATGGAAGGAAAGAGAGTACCCGACGCGACATTCCGCACGCGTGACGGACACGAGTGGGTCAACAAGACCTCGAGTGAGCTGTTCGACGGCAAGACCGTGGTGGTCTTCTCGCTGCCGGGCGCGTTCACGCCCACCTGCTCTTCGTCGCACGTGCCGCGTTACAACCAGCTTGCCGACACGTTCAGCAAGCACGGCGTCGACGAGATCATCTGCGTCTCCGTCAACGACGCATTCGTGATGAACGAGTGGCAGGAAGCCCAGAAGGCCTACAACATCCGGTTCCTGCCGGACGGCAACGGCGAGTTCACCTCGAAGATGGGACTGCTGGTCGACAAGGACGACCTCGGCTTCGGCAAGCGCTCCTGGCGCTATTCCATGCTGGTGCGCGACGGCAAGATCGAGAAGCTGTTCGTCGAGCCGGAGAAGCCCGGCGACCCCTACGAGGTCTCCGACGCGGACACCATGCTGGAGTACGTCGCACCGAACGCGGAGAAGCCCCACGACGTGACCATCCTGTCGCGCAAGGGCTGCCCGTTCTGTGCCGAGGCGAAGGCACGGCTGCGCGACGCCGGCATCGACTACGAGGAGCTGTTGCTCAACCGGGACTACACGGACCGCACGCTGCGCGCCGTCGCCAAGGCGACCACCTTCCCGCAGGTGTTCGTCGACGGCGAGCTGATCGGCGGCGCCGACGATCTCGAGCAGTGGCTGAGTGGCCGCAAGGCGGCCTGACAGGCACTCCGCCCGAGTCGATCCCAGGCCGTTTGAATGACGGCAACCGGAAAGCCGGGTCCCGCAAGGGGCCCGGTTTTTTTTCAGGCGTCGCGCTCAGGATGCCAGACGAGCCGCCGCGGCGCCCGCCTGCAGTGGCGCCGGCAGGTTGTGACACCTACCGAGCTTCGCAATGCGGAAACCGTGGCTCTCCAGCCGGCGGCCGTTCTCCACCGAGCCGTAGTGATAGACGACGAGGCGGTCGAGCGTCTCTCCCGGATACTCGTTCAGCAGATCGACGAAGCCGCTGTGGGCGGGATTCGCCCGGACCGCGCAGTCGTGGAAGATGGTCTCGCCCTCGGTGGCGTACTCGCGCAGCACCTCGGGTATGGGCCGGGTATCGCCCGTGAACAGGAAAGCGCCGGGCAGCGAGACGCCGTAGCAGAACCGGGGCTGCATGTGCCGGACCTCGAAGACCCGGAACCACAGCGAATCCAGCCAGAAACCCCCGCTGACCGGGACGAGCTGGAATGCGTCCCAGAAATTCGTGCCGCCCTCGGCCCGGACAAAGGCATTGCCTGCTACGCGTTCCTGCAGCCCCGCCACGATAGCCGCCGGGACGAACAACCGCACCAGCGGTCGTCTGCCGTCGGTGGCAAGAGGTGCCACCGCATGGAACAGCTCCTCCAGGCCGCCGACGTGATCCATGTGGATATGCGTCAGATAGACACTGTGAGGCAGGGCGCCGTACTGCGTTCGGTAGCGGTCCACCGCCCCCGGTCCGCAGTCGATCATCAGCAGCGGTTGCGCGCCCCGTTCGACCGCGGCCAGGGGACTGCCCTGGCTGCTACCGCCGCCGATGCCGAGGAAGCGCAGCGCGTAGCCTTCGCCGTTCCCCGAGCGCCGGCCGAGCGGCATGTCGGCCGCCGCGTCCGTCGCGGCCGACCCGTGCCGGTCTCGAGCAAGACTCTCCGTCATCGTTCCCTCTCCCTGCTGACAGCCTTCATGGCGGTCAATGCTAGGGAGCATCGATGACGTTCTGATGAAGCCGTCGCGGCGTGTCGATCAGAAGTTCCAGTGGAAGCCGAGCATGGCGACCGGGTAGAGGTCGTAGTCCTCGAGGTCGGCCTGGAGTTCCTGACGTTCGGTCTCCAGATTGTCCTGGAACAGGGGGTCATCCGCGATCGGCCCGCTGGCCGCGAGGCCCACCTGCGGCTCGCCCTGGAACAGCACGCCGAGATCCAGGCTCAGCCCGACGGTGTCGAAGATGCGGAAGTCCATGCCGACGCCGGCGTAGGGTGCGCCGCTGTCGAAGGTGACGGCTCCGCTCAACGTGCCGACCTGCTCGATGGGATAGACGGTACCGCCGATCTCGATGGTGCTGCCATCCCGGCTGGTCAGGTTCACTTCGTTGCTGTTCGAGAAATAGCCGGCGGTCAGGCGGAACGGAGTCATCGGTGCGCGCAGATTCAGCGTGGCGTACCAGGTGTTCAGGTCGAACTCGCCGTCGTAGTTGATGCCGGCCTCGGAGCCGTCGTCGTCGAAGCTGAACCGGTTCAGGCCGCCGCGCAGGTCTAGGTACGGGACCGGGCGCCAGGTGGCCTCCACGCCGAGGCCGAGCGTGCCGGCCCGGACGCCGAACCAGAGGTCGTCGTCGGCCTGGGCGGGCGTCGCGGCGGCGAAGCCGAGCAGCGCGAGCAGAGCGGTCAAAGCGGGGATCCTCAGGGTCTTCATGGTCACTCCGTGCCCGCGTCCCGGCGGGCGTTTGCACAGCAATTGAACAGAATAAGCGGAAGGCTATACCGGCTTCCCGGCCGCGGGTGTGAGCGGGGTCACATCCACGGATGCCCGGGAGGGGCCTGAGCAGTAGAATGCGAGCCAGTCCGGGCGGGTCCGGCGCGGCAGGGAGACGGTGATGAGCGAGACGAGCGTGCCCCGGGGCGGGGCGATGGACGATCCGGCCAGGCTGCCCGCAGCGGGGCCGGTGACCGCCGCCGAGCGCATCACGGCCATCGACACCCTTCGCGGCGTGGCCGTGCTCG
>CAYQZN010000105.1:0-9016 GCA_964421805.1 uncultured Woeseiaceae bacterium | reverse complement strand
GCCGCCGCCGACGAGGAGGTCGGAGGCGCCGTCGCCGTCGATGTCGGCCACCGCCACGGCGGAGGCGGAAAAGACGTCCAGGGCGTGGATCAGCGGCACGCCGTCCGGCCCGCCCGTGGTGGAGCGGTAGACGTAGAGCCGTGCCCGCTCGCCGGCGACAGGGTTCAGCGCCACCAGGTCGTCGATGCCGTCGCCGTCCACGTCGCCGCTGGCGAGGAAAGAGCCCAGGTCGGCACCGGACTCGAGGCCGGCGAGCTCGAGGTCCGGCGTCTCGTAGATCTCGCCGTTGTTGTAGCGGATGTCGATGCCGTTCGCGCGGCCGATGGCGACATCCGGATAGCCGCTGTCGTTCCAGTCGCCGGTGGCGACGGCGCGGCCGTAGGCGCTGTAGCCAGCTCCGGCCGACAGTTCGGTGAGACCGGAGGTCACACCGTTCTCCGAGCCCCACGCGATGAACGCGGCGCCGGCACCGTCGTACCTCAGGGCACCGATCAGCACGTCGGCGTAGCCGTCGCCGTTGAAGTCGCCGCCGGCCAGCGCCTGGCCGAAGCGGTCCTCGGCACCGGTCTCCGGTGCGGTAAGACGAGCGCCGGACTCGGCGGCCGGGCGGTCGGCGAGTTTCGGAAAGCCGCGGGCGCGGTATTCCTCGACGAGCGTCATGCCGTCGCCGTCCTCGTCAACCGTGGCGTCGTCCGCCGTGTCCGGGTCGTAGCCGTAGTCCGCCTCCCACTCGTCGGGCAGGCCGTCGGCGTCGCGGTCATCGGCGTATTCGGGGTCGTCGGGGAAGGCGTCATCCGCGTCGATGACGCCGTCGTCGTCGGCGTCGGCCACCGACACCGCCAGCACGGCCACGTTGTCGTCGCGTATCTTCGGCCCGTCGTCGACGATCTCGACCTCGATGGCGTAGGACTGTTCCTCCCGGGCGGCCTGCAGCGTGATACGGCCCGCGAGATCGATGCGCGTGGCCTCGCCCCGGGCGAGATCGCCGAGCTCGCACTCCAGCCGTTCGCCTTCTGCGCAACGGGGATCGACGGAGACGATATCGAGGCCCTCCGGGATGCCCACGGATACCCGCACGTTGCCTGCGACCAGCCCCTCCCAGCCGTCCGGGCGCAGGTTGGTAACCACGATCGGCAGGGGGAACGGGATGTCCGCGTCCACCGCATCGACCGGCGCCCCGAGTTCCGCCGTCACGACGGTGGCGTCGATGACCTCGACGGTGGTCGTGGCCACGGTATCGTCGAGACCGAGATCCGGGTCGTTGAACATCGTGACGCTGAGCGTCTTCGCCCCGACGCTCTCCCAGGTATGGCCGGCGATCAGGTAGCCGATGCCCGGTGCGACCGGCAGATGCGGATCGATCTCGCGGTCGTTCAGGTCCCGGCGGCCGGAGTTGGTCCAGTCCGGGCCGGTCGCGTCGGTACCGTCGCCCCACTCGATGGAGAGGATGTTCTGCTGCTCGTCCGGATCCTCGTCCGGATCGGAGTAATCCGCCGTCACCGTGCGACGGAATCCGCGCGCCGCCTTCAGGTCGTCGGGCAGATCGAGTGCAACCGGATCCGGTACCGGCCGGATCTGCAGCCGCACCTCGGCGTCCGTCGCGGCGCTCGCCACACCGTCGCTCGCGCTCCAGCTGAACCCGTCCTCGCCGCTGTAGTCGGGGTCCGGTGTGTAGCGGAACACCACGGAGTTGTCCTCGGCGGCGATCTCGGTCAGCGCCCCGCTGGCCGGCGCCGTCTCTACGCTGAAGGTGTGGGTATCCAGACCGCCGGTGCTCACGAAGCCGTCGGGGTCGTAGGAACTCAGGCGGATGAAGAGCGTGCCGTCCTCGTCGAGTTCGCAGCGGATCGGCTCCGCCAGCGTCTCGTCGGCGTAGCATTGGGAGCGCAGGCGCTCCGGCGGGCGGAAGGCACGGTCGACGGTGACGCTGACGGGGGCCGGCGGGCTCTCCTCGATCCCGTCGTCGACGACGAAAGTGAAGCGGTCGACGTCGTTGTAGAAGTCGAAACGGGAGACGTATTTCACCTTCGCGCTGGCGTCGGTCACGTCGTAGAACGGCAGCGTCCTGAACACGTGAACGAAGTCGTCGCCGTTCTCGCTCTCCGGTTCGATCACGAAGAACGAGGTGGAATTGACCGAGAGGCGCTTCGGCTGCCCGATATTGCCGAGGATGAAGCCGGGCTCCTCGCCCTGATTGACACCGGTGCCGGTAGACTCGGCCTCGCCGGCGAAGGCGCCGTCCGGGCCGAAACGCTGCACGCGGAAGTTCTGCGTGTCCGCCACGTAAAGCCGGTCGTTCGGGTCCAGCTTGATGTCGCGCGGCCCGTCGAACTGCCCGGCGCCCTCACCCGCCGTGGCCCAGTTGCCGTCCGCGTCCAGGGCCTGGGTGCAGGTGTCGTCCGTGCACGCATAACCCCGGCTCGTCCCGCTCGCCTCGTCACAGCCGTTATAGGGCACGCCGGTGTCCGGGTCGGCCTTGTTGGCCACACAGCTCCCCATCCAGCCGACATACTCGCCGAGCACCCATTCGCCGAGGGCGTCCCGGGTGGTAGGCGCCCACTTGTGAATGCGGTTCCTGCGCGGCTCGAGCACGTAGACGTAGCCGTTGCTATCGACGGCGATGTCGGTGCCGCGGAGCGAGGTCTCGGTCAGGTCCAGGCCGCCGATGATCGGGACCGAGCCATCGATGGGCGGGTCCGGGTCCTCCTCCAGCGTCGCGATGCCGGAGACGTCCAGTACGCCGATCTTCTGCTCTTCGGCGGAGAGATCGGGATCGTCGGTGGAGGGGCGCACATGCACGCCGTTGAAGTGCAATTCGTACAGCAGGTCCCAGCCGGACTCGCCGACGACGCCCTTCACCTCGCGGCCATAGATGACGTCCGTCTCGTCGTAGCTCGTGCGGCCGTGGGCGCGGAGATCGCCGAGATCCGCGTCGAGGCTCCGGAAGTTCAGGCCCTGGCCGAAGGTCGTGACGATGTCCTCGAAGATGATCCAGAAACGACCGTTGTGGTCGACGGTGAACTCGTCCCGGGGCCACTCGTTCGAACCGAGGCCCGTGTTGTCGTAGGCCGGGTCGGCGGTGGGATATAGCGCGCGCATGGCCAGGAAGTTCCCGTTCTCGTCCCAGACGGAGATGCGCGGGATGGCCGGCAGCTCGCCGGGAACGTCGAGGTGGTTGATCGGGGTCTCGCCGCAGAGGAAGAACTTGTCGCGAATGTAGTAGACGTTATCGTCACTCACGTGCACGTGGCTCGGCTGGTAGACGAAGTCCACCGGGATGACGTTGCCGAGTTCGTCGGCGCCCGGCGTACCCGCCTCGGCGAGACAGATGTTGTCGTTGAGGTAGGTGCCGCGCTCGCCCGCAAGCGTATCGACGAAACCCTGGGCCAGAGCGCCCAGCGGGCTGACCCGCGTGATCTCGTCGCCCTCCCGCCGCTCGCCGACCGGCGTGATGCGGAAGTCCTCGATGAAGTAGGGATACAGCGGCGCCTCGAAATAGCCGTTCTCCGGCAGGCTCTCGATACGGAAGTCGAGCGGGTCGTAACGGCCGTCGATCAGGTCGGTGTCATCTCCGCGCAGGACGATCTCCACCGCCTCGGACGTGATGGTGGCTGCGCTCGCCGGCTGCGCTTCCGGGGCCGTGTTGGTGCCCGGCCATTTCAGGGTCACCACCTGGGTATAGCGATCCGGGTCGTCCGCTCCCGGCTCCGTCCGGTTGCCCGAGGAGTCGGTGGCCCACCATTGCACGAGATAGCGGCGGCCGCCCTCGTCTTCCGTGGGTGCCGCGAGACGCTCACCCGCATCGTTCTCCGTCACGGGCGCAGGATCCGCCAGGTCGACCACCCGGGGCCGGCCGAGCGGGAAGGACTCCGCCGTCAGGTCGATATCCGCCTCGGCGTAACGGGCAAAGCCCGGCGGCGGCACGAGGATCGGCGCCTGGGTGTCAACCACGCGGATGCGCTGGGTGAGTGTGGTCACCACGTTGGCGCCGTTGCCGAGCCAGCGCTGGTTGGCGGCCAGTGAGTGCGCGGCGGTCTGGTACGGGCCGCCGACACGCTCCCGGCTCTCCCAGGTCACGACGCTCTCCTGGTCGATCGGCAGCAGCCGCGCATCGCTCTCACCGGTCTCCGTGAAGAACGCCTTGCCGCAATCGTCAACCGGCTCGAAGCGCGCCTTCAGTTCCTCGCGCACGCGGCCGAAACGCACGCCGCCGAAATCCGTGGCCTCGAGTTCGACGAGCTGCTCCTCGATGGGCGCGCTGCCGGTTCCGGCGTCGCGCAGCCAGGGCAGGTGCGTGTCCCACACCTTCAGCCACTGCGTGCCGCGATTGCGCGCGGTGATCTCGGAGATGCGCTCGTTCCATGCGGTGGCGCTGATGTCTTCGTCCCCGGCGGCCAGGCCGGCGTCGATGGCGAGCTCGTAGAGCGTCGTGACGACCCGGCCGGTGAATTTCGCCGCGCCCTTTTTCAGCGCCAGTTTCGCCATCGCCGTCTTGGCGACACGGCTCTCCGCGTAGGAAGAGATGGGGATGAGCACGCTCGGCAGGGCGATGTCCAGGACCGGATTCATCCGCATGTCGGCCTGCCAGTCGAGACGGTGCAGGCCCTCCGGGAATTCCGGGTAGGCCACGTCGCCGGCGAGATGCTCGTTCCTGACCGAGACGGTGATATCGCCCGAGGGGTGGAACACGCGCGGCGCACCCAGATCGGCCCAGACGTCATCCAGCGGGTTGTAGGGGATGAAGTAGGTGCTCGCGTAGTCCTCCTCGATGCCGGCGTCGTCCCCGTCCGCCGCCACCGGCATGGTGAACCGGTAGACGCATTCGTTGGCGAAGTCGGAGCCGCTGGCCGGCGCGTTCGGCGTGACGGTCAGGTCCGCAGGCAGACGCAGCGACGGAGGCAGGAACTTCATGCCGATGTCCGTGCCGTAACCGATCACCTCCGCGATCTGGTCGATGGGCGGCGGCGCCAGCCCCGCCGGTACGCTCGCCACGTGCGCCCCTCCCAGTGAGCCGAGCGCCGCATCGAGCCCTCCGTTGTCGTCGGGCGTGCGGATGAGCACCGCACCGCCGGCCGACTGCATGGCCATCACCGTCAGTAACGCACTCACCAGGAGGTGAGCCGGGCCGAGGCGATGCCGCGGTGCACAATTCGTATAGGCGCTCGAAGTCATGTCGATTCCCCGGTTTTTTCTGCCCTTGTCCATGAAGGCGCAGAACGCGGAGGAATCGTCTACCAATGGTCTACGGATGGTCTGCGGAGGGGGTCTGCGGAGGGGGTCTGCGGACGGCTCGGCGGGCGCCTGCCGGCGGCTGTCCCGTTACTCGGCGGGATCGTTCAGCCTGACGTGCAGCCAGGCCTTGGCGAGCGTGAGGTCCTGCGCCAGCTTGGCCCGCGACACGCCGCGGGCGGCCGCCGCCTCCTCGTAGGTGAGGCCGCCGAAGAAAACCAGTTCCACGGCGGCGGCCAGGTCGGCATCCTTGTCCGCGAGTTCGGCCAGAGCGTCATCGAGGTCCAGGATGGCCGCGAGCGGCTGTTCCGCGGCCACGGCCGCCTCGTCCAGAGTGACTTCCCGGGCGCCGCCACCGCGTTTGGCACTGCCCTTGCGCCGGGCGTGGTCGACGAGGATACGGCGCATGGTGCGCGCGGCCATGGCGTAGAAATGAGCCCGGTCGTGATAGTCGAGCTCGATATCGGCGAGGCGCAGAAAGGCCTCGTTGACGAGTGCGGTGGCCTGCAGCGTGTGGGGCCCGGATTCCGCCCGCATCTGCTGCCCGGCGAGGCGTCGGAGCTCGTCGTAGACGTAGGGCGCGAGCTCGTCCAGCGCGCCGGCATCGCCCTCGCGCCAGGCGTGGATCAATCGGGTGATGCGTCCCTCGTCGCTCATATCACTCGGCCCTGGTGGCCCCTTCGAAGCCCCGTCTATTCCCCGTCCATTCCTGGTCTGTTGCTAGTCTATTATCGGGCGATGGATCACGACGGTACAGTACGGGCATGGCGAGCGGCGGCGACGAGCACTGGACCACGCTGAAGGCGATCTTCGCCGAGGCGATGGCGCGCCCGCCGGAGGCGCGGGAGGCATTCCTGCAGGAGCGCTGCGCAGGAGACGACGAGCTGCTGGCGGAACTCCTCGGGCTGATCCGCGCGAGCAAGGAGACCGACGCCGGGCTGCGCGATATCGTGGTGGAGGCCGCCGGTGAAGTCACCGCCACCGACGGCGTGCGCAGGCTCGGCCCCTACCGGCTGGTGCGGCGCATCGGCGAGGGCGGCATGGGCACCGTCTGGCTCGCCGAGCGTGCCGACGACCAGTACCGCAAGCAGGTGGCGCTGAAGATCCTGCGCTCCGGCGGCGATGCCTCCCTCGCCAGCCGCTTCCGCACTGAGCGCCAGCTGCTCGCGGACCTCGAGCACCCGAACATCGCGCACCTGCTCGATGGCGGCGAGACGGAAGACGGGCGGCCGTGGCTCGCCATGGAATACGTCGACGGCCTGCCGATCACCGACTACTGCGACCGCCACGCCCTCGGCGTCGAGGAACGGCTCGCGCTGTTCCTCGAGTGCTGCCGCGCGGTGCAGCATGCCCACCGGCGGCTGATCATCCATCGCGACATCAAGCCCTCGAACATCCTGGTGGACGAGCGCGGCACGCCATACCTGCTCGACTTCGGCATCGCGAAGCTGCTCGACGCAGGGCCGCTGCAGCACACGATCGCGGTCACGCAGGATGCGGCGCGGATCATGACGCCCGGCCACGCGAGTCCCGAGCAGGTGCGGGGCGAGACCGTCACCACCGCCACGGACATCTACTCCCTGGGCATTCTGCTCTACCAGCTCCTGAGCGGTCACTTCCCGTATCCGCTGGAGCGCTCGACGGCCGCCGAGCTCGAACGCGCGATCTGCGAGCAGGAGCCGGCCAGGCCGAGCAGCCGGGTGACCGAGGCGGAGCCCGCAGCGGAACGGGAGCCGAAGGACGCCGCCGACGTCGGGCGCACCCGCGGCACGACCGTCGGCCGGCTGCGCAGGGAACTCGCGGGCGACCTCGACAACATCGTCATGATGGCCCTGCGCAAGGAGCCGGACCGGCGCTACGAGTCGGTAAGCGCACTCATGGCCGACGTCAGGGCCTGGCTGGAGCACCGCCCGGTCAGCGCCCGGGCGGATTCTGCGGGCTACCGACTGGGCAAGTTCCTGCGCCGCAATGCGCTCGGGGCGTCCGCGGCCGCCGGGATGGTCCTCGTCATCGTGGGGCTCGTTGGCTACTACACCTGGCAGCTCGCCGCGGAACGCGACCGGGCGCGCACCGAGGCGCGCGTGGCGAACCGGGCGACGGACTTCGTCGTCACGCTATTCAACGCGGCCAACCCGAAGATGACGAACCCGGGGGAGATCTCGCCCCGCTCGCTGCTCGAGGAAGGCCGGCGGCGCATCGACGAGGAACTCGCGGAGGCGCCTCGCGTACGGGGCCGCCTGATCGGCGTGCTCGGCGAGGCGTACCAGTCGATGGGCGACTACGAGACGGCGATCCCGCTCGGCCGGGAAGCCATGAGGGTCTACGACGAGGTCTATGCGGATGAGCCGGCGCAGGCCGCGCGCGCGAAGGCCTCCCTCGCCAACAGTCTGGCGCAGGCCGGACAACTCGAGGAGGCCGCCGGGCTGTTCGAGCAGGCACTTGCTGCGTTTCGGGCGGATCCGGACGCGGACGACCGTGCGCTCTCATCCACGCTGAACCGCTACGCGATGCTGCTGCGATCTGCGGGCGAATACGACCGTTCGGAAGCGCTGCTGCGGGAAGTGCTGGCGATGATCGACGCCGGGCGGGACGTGACCGGGCACACCTCGGGGGCGGTGCTGGTGAATCTCGGCATCATCTACGGCGTCAGGTCCCGCTACCAAGAGGCGCTGGAGTACATGCGTCAGGCCGAGGCCCGCTTCGAGGAGATCGGGGAGTCCAGCGACTTCGTCCGGGCCAGCGTGTACGTATCGATGGGCAACTATGAGTCGCGGCTCGGTAACGAAGAGGAAGCGCTCGCGCATTTGGACCGGGCGGTGGCACTCATGGAGAAGGCGCTCGGCCCGAGACACGAGAGTTATGCCGGCGCGCGGCTTGCGCGCTCGAATGCGCTCAGCCTGCTGGAAAGAAACGAGGAGGCGGAGGCGGACATACGCGCGGCGCTGGCGATACAGCGGGACGCGCTCGGTCCCGGGGATGAGCGGGTAGGCCTCAATCACCACTATCTCGGCACATTCCTGTGGCACAAACGCGGGCAGCTCGACGCGGCGGTGGAGCAGTATCTGCAGGCGCTGTCGATCTACGACGGCAGCCTGAAAGCCGACCATCCCTTCAAGGTGTTCACGCTGAACGCGATCGGCGCCATCCGGCTGCAGCAGGAACGCTACGACGAGGCGCTGGAGAAATTCGACGAGGCCCTGGGCCTGGCCGGCACCTCGCTGCCGGCGGATCACCAGCAGGTCGTGTACGCCTACGGACAACTCGGGCAGCTACACCGCGAGCGGCGCGACTACCCGCGGTCCCGCTCGTGGTTCGAGAAGGCTCTCGGCCACGCTCGCGGTAACGCCAGCTACGTGCACACCATGGAAACTCTGCTCGAGAACTACGCCGGGCTCGCCGAGGAGATGGGCGACGAGGCGCTGGCCGCTCGGCTGCGCGAGGAACTCGCCGGACTCGACGACGGCACCTGATACCCGCGCGGATATCTGTGTAGGAGCGCCTTCAGGCGCGATACCGAATCGGGCCTGAAGGCCCTCCTACCGGGAATTCGAGAGGCGGTAGAGCAGCCTGAGCGCATCGCCCGCCGTCTCGTCGCCAGCCTCCGACTCCGCCAGCAGCTCGTCCCAGGTGGCCTTCGCATAGCCCGACAGCGAGACGGAGTCCTGGTCCAGTTCGTCCGGGACGACGGCCAGATCGGTGGTGCGCTCGCGCCGACGGAGGCTTGCGAAGAGTTCCCGCCGCGTCTCCATGACCTCGTCCAGGGCGCCGGCGGTGGCCAGGTTCACGC
>CAYQZN010000104.1:0-9092 GCA_964421805.1 uncultured Woeseiaceae bacterium | reverse complement strand
CGCATGCTGCTGGTAGCCGACGTGCATCTCGGCAAGGAATGGACGTTCGGCCGGGCCGGTCTGGCCGTGCCCGGCGGCGTGACCGAGTCGGACCTGCAGCGCCTGGGCCGGCTGTTGGCGCAGTTCGGCGCGGACGAACTCGTCGTGCTGGGCGACTTCACCCATGCGCCGCCCGGTGAGGCGGACCGGTGGCTGGACGCGATCGCCGCCTGGCTCGACGAAGTGGATGCGGCCGTCAGCATCGTCGCCGGCAACCACGACCGGCCCGCCACGCGGCAGCGGATGGACCCGCGGATCCGCTGGTTCGCCGAGCCCCGGCCGGAACCGCCCTTCGTGCTGCAGCACGAGCCGGCGCCCGACGGTCGCGGTTACGGCCTCGGCGGCCACCTGCATCCCGCGGTGCGCCTGCGCACCGGAGCCGACCGGCTGCGCCTGCCCGTGTTCTGGTTCCGGGACGACCACGCGGTGCTGCCGGCCTTCGGCACGTTCACCGGCGGGCAGAACATCCGGCCTGCGCCGGGCGACCGGGTGTTCGCGGTCGGACCCGACGCGGTGGTGGCGCTGTGAGCGCCGTCGACGACAACATGGTCCGCACCATTGTCGGCATCGACTGCGCCACCGACCCGCGCAAGACCGGCGTGGTGGGTATCACCAGGGATGGCGGGCGCTACCGGGTGACTCACGCGGCATTGGGCGACGGCCCCGGCTCGGTCGCCCGGCTGGCTGCGGCGGCGGCCGGCGACGGGCCGGCGCTGTTCTGCCTGGACGCGCCCCTGGGCTGGCCGGCCGCCCTCGGCGAGACCCTCGCGCCCCACCGGGCCGGCGCCGCGCTGATGCGGGCCGAGCCGAATCGGCTGTTCCGCCGCGCCACCGACGAGTTCGTGCGCGAGCGGCTCGGCAAACAGCCGCTGGAGGTGGGCGCCGACCGCATCGCCCGCACGGCCGTCGCGGCCCTGGGCGTGCTGGGCACGCTGCGCGAACTGCGGGCGGAGCCCCTACCGCTCGCCTGGTCGCCGGAACTCGCCGCCAGCGCGGCCATCGAGGTCTATCCGGCCGCCGTGCTGTTGAGCCGTGACCTGCCCGCCCGGCGCTACAAGCCAGCGGCCGCGCGGGAGCTGAGGACGGTGATCCTCGACGGCCTCGCCGCGGAACTCGACCCGGACGAGCATCGCGGTCTGCTGCTGGATGCGGCGGACGTGCTCGATGCCGCGCTGGCGGCGCTGGCCGGGGCCGACTTCCTCGCCGGCCGTTGCCCGCCGCCGTCCGACTCGGCGCTGGCCCGGCGGGAGGGCTGGATCTGGATACGGGACCCCAGGGACTCCGCCGCATGAGCTTCCGCGATCACTTCTCCGGCGTCTCCGGCGACTACTCGCGATACCGGCCGCGCTATCCGGAGGCGCTGTTCGACTGGTTGGCGGCCGAGGCTCCCGGCCGCGACCTGGCGTGGGATTGCGCCACCGGCAGCGGGCAGGCGGCCGCGGGCCTGGGGCCGCTTTTCCGCCGGGTGGAGGCGACCGACGCGAGCGAGGCGCAGATCCGCCGCGCGCCGGCGCTGCCCGGCGTGCGCTTCCGGGTGGCGACGGCGGAGGACTCCGGACTGGCGGAGGCCTCGGCGGACCTGATCACAGTGGCCCAGGCCCTGCACTGGTTCGACAGGGAGCGCTTCTTCGCCGAGGCGGGCCGGGTGCTCGCGGACGGCGGACTGCTGGCGGCCTGGTGCTACGAACTCTGCACCGTCGACCCCGCCATCGACGCGCTGGTGCTCGAACTCTACCGCGGGCCGCTCGGACCCTGGTGGCCGGCCGAGCGGCGGCATATCGAGGCGGGCTATGGCACCATCGGCATGCCGTGGCCGGAGTTCGAGGCGCCGGAGTTCCACATGGAGGCGGAGTGGGACGCCGCGCAGATGCTCGGTTATCTTTCCACCTGGTCGGCACTGGCGCGCTGCCGGGAGGCGACCGGCAGCGATCCGCTGGCCGCTATCGCCGGCCGCCTCGAGGCGCTCTGGGGGCCGGACCCGCGCCGGGTGCGCTGGCCGCTCGCGCTGCGGGCCTGCCGGCGTCCGCCACGCCGCTGAAGCGTCCCCGCCGGGTCGCCGCGGCGCCGCCGTATTAACCCCTGACACGAACACCTGCATGCCGTCATGAACCGATCCTATTCCTTCCCGCTGCTGTTCGACCGGCGCCTGTCGTCGGACATCCAGCGCATCGCCGCGGTCCTCGAGAACGGTCCGCCGGAGGGGCTGTCCGTGCTGCGCATCGCCCGCGGTGCCGCCGTCGACATGGGCCGCACCCAGCGCATCCTGCAGGGCTGGCGCGAGTACTTCACGCCGGTGCCCCGACAGGGCGGACAGCGCTGGCGCCTCAACCCGGCCGGGCCCGGCGGCGCCGATGCGGAGTCCATCCGGCGGGACGTACGCCGCCGCCGTTCTCTCTGGCGCACGGCGCTGAACCTGGGCGCGCTCGCCCTGATGGTGCTCGCGTTCCTGGCCACGCTGTACTACCTCGGGCTGCCGGTCTGAGACGGCCACTGCCGCCATCCGCTAGAATCCCCGCGATGACCGTCCGCCGCCCCACAGTTCGCCGCACGACCGGCCAGGCAATTGGCCACGAAGTGGGCCACGAAATGGGCCGCATGAGCCGCCGTATGTCCGGCGCGCTCGTCGCTGCCGTCACCGGCCTGGTGCTGGCCGGCTGCGCCGCGACCGGCGGTCAGGACGGCGCGAAGAGCGACGTGCGCTGGATCGACACGCTGGAGGAGCGCGAGCCGATCCCGGCCGACCGCTTCGAGCTGGCTTCGCCGCAGCAGAGCGTGGTCGGCGAGGTGCAGATCATCCAGGCCCGGGAGTCGGATACCTTCCCGGACATCGCGCGGGCCTACGGCCTGGGGTACGACGAACTCGTGCAGGCCAACCCCGGTGTCGACCCGTGGCTGCCGGGCGAGGGCACGATCATCGTGCTGCCCACCCAGTTCGTGCTGCCGCACGCGCCCCGCGAGGGCGTCGTGCTCAACATCGCCGCCAAGCGCCTGTTCTACTTTCCGCCGGCGGACGAAGGCGACGCGCAGACCGTGATCACGCACCCGATCGGCATCGGCCGCGAAGGCTGGGAGACGCCGACCGGTACCGCCGAGGTGATCGACAAGGCCCGGGACCCGGTGTGGTATCCGCCCTGGTCGGTGCGTCAGGAGCACGCCGAGGCCGGCAACCCGCTGCCGGCGGTGGTGGAGCCGGGCCCGGACAACCCGCTGGGCAACCGGGTGCTGCAGCTCGACATGCCGGGCTACCTGATCCACGGCACGAACCAGCCTTACGGCGTCGGCATGCGGGTGAGCCACGGCTGCGTGCGGCTTTACCCGGAGAATATCGAGACCCTGTACGAACAGGTGGACCGGGGCACGCCGGTCACCATCGTCAACCAGCCCCTGCTCTACGGCCGGCGGGCGGGGGAGTTCTACCTGGAGGCGCATCCGATGCTGGCGGAGGATGAGCGCGACCCGGCGGCGCTCATCGACGAACTCATGGAGCGTGCGCGGCAGGAGTCCGGCGCTTTCGCCGAGGAACACGAGCGGGTGAACGCGCGGCGCGCGGCGGCCGATGCGAGGGGCGTCCCCATCCGCGTACTGAGCCGGGACGACAACGAGCTGGCGCGCCGCGTGCGCCTGGTGGCGAACGTCGTCGAGCCGGATCCGGAGGCACCCACGCTGGCCGAAGTGGCCGAGCTCATCGACGAGATGATGATGGAATCGGACCCCGACGCTGCTGCGGGCGACACACAACAGGAGGCCGCAGTCGAGTGAGCGAAATCAGTGAATGGCTGAAAGTGATGCTGGAGGAGATCGACCGCAAGGAAGAAGAATCCCGCGAGTCCCGCGAGGACCAGGCACCGGTGAAAGACGACAAGGAGAAGGGCGTCCCGGTGCGGCCGGGCGAAGGCGGCAACGACGCAGGAGAGAAGAACGATGACGGATGAACCGCAACAGGGCGCCGAGCCGGTGCTGACCGGCAGCGCCTTCCTCTACGAGCAGCCCGAGCTGCTGACCCCGGAGCAACACGGCTCGCTGGGGCTGACGCCGCCGGAGCGCCCCTATGACTTCGTGCGCAACGTGCGCGCCATCCCGCTGACGCTGCCGGAGTTCGCCACCGCCCAGCGTCACTACCCGATCGTCTTCTCGTCCGCGGAAGATCCGGTGCCGCTGGCGGTGACCGCGATCCTCGACGAGACCAACCTGTTCGTCGACGAGCAGGGTCAGTGGGATCCGATGTGCTATGTGCCGTCGTATCTGCGCTGCTATCCCTTCGGCCTCGCGACGGACGACCAGGGCCGCGGCGCACTGCTGATCGATCGCAAGTCGGCCGCCGTCACGGCCGAGCCGCGCTATCCCTTCTTCGAGGGCAGCGAGCTCTCGGAACACACGAAGCAGATGGTGCAGTTCTGTTCCCAGTACGAGGCGGAGCGCGCGCGGACCCGCGAACTCTGCGAGCGGCTCCGCGACCTGGAACTGCTGACGCCCCAGCAGGCGACGTACACGCCGACGGGCGCGAGCGAGCAGCAGACCCTGGCCAGCTACGTCTGCGTGGACGCGAAGAAACTCACCGACCTGGACAAGGACACCATCTACGGATGGCACCGCTCCGGCGAGCTGTCCTGCCTCTACTCTCACCTCCATTCGCTGGACAACTGGCGCACCCTGATGGCCCGCCGCCAGCAAAAAGCACTGTAGGAGGGCCTTCAGGCCCGACCTCTCTGTGCGAGGGGCTTCAGCCCCGATCCATTTTCTCTTGGCGCTGGCCCGCCAGCGGCTGGGGCGGGCCCGTAGCCGAGAGGAATGGCACCAATCAGTGGGCGCCGCTGACTGGCGCTGCCTTCATGCCACCGCAAGGCGGCCACAATGTAGGAGCGCCTTCAGGCGCGATTCTGATGCGGCGGGTCGGGCCTGAAGGCCCTCCTACCTGTTGGGGGGGTCGAAGTAGCGGGCCAGGGGCTCGGGCAGGCCCGGGCGTAGCGGCTGCTCGGCGGGTGCGTCCGTCGGTGCCGAGCTGTAGGTGTTCCAGAACAGCACCGGGCGGCGGTCGAGACGGCCGGTGTCCGCGTCGGCCAGCAGGGCGGACAGCGCCTTGCCCGAATAGGTGGTTTCGAGGGTGAGGCCGAGTTCCGCGGCCGCCCGGTCGACCGCCCGACGGGCGGCCGCGGTGGGCACGGCGTAGCCGTCGCCGAGGAACTCGTCGCGCACTTCCAGGTTCAGTTCGTCCTCCCGCACCGACGGGAAGGACGGGTCGAGCCGCTGCAGCAGGGCGGCCGTCTTCGCGCCGAGCCGCCGGGTGCGTGCCTCGTCGGCGATCTTCTCGATGACGACGCGGACCGCGACGACCCGGCTGGACAGACCGGCGGCCTTGAGCCCGGCCGCGAGCCCGGCCACCGTGCCCATGGTGCCGAGGGGCAGATAGACCAGCTCCGGTTCCGGCGCCTGGCCGGCGCGAACCTGGGCGGCGAGTTCGAAAGCCGCATTCACGTAGCCCACCGTGCCGTGCCAGGTGGACCCGCCGATGGGGATGATCCAGGGCCGGTGCGCCGTATCCGGGCCGCGGAACAGGTCCCGGTACAGCGCGAGGCGCTGCTCCCGGCTGCCGCCCCAGGGCACGAGTTCGGTGCCCAGCGCGAGATGCCGGTTCAGCGTGCGCCGTACCGCCGGGCCGGACGGCTGGGGTCCCAGCAGACAGGTGCAACCGAGACCGAGGCTGGTGGCATGCACGGCGGTGGCCAGCGCATGATTCGAGCCCGCGGCGCCGAATGTAGCGACCGAGCGATGGCCCCGGGCGATCGCCTGGCCGAGGGCATACTCGAGTTTGCGCAGCTTGTTGCCACCGTAGTCGGGATGGGTGAGATCGTCGCGCTTTATCCAGAGCGCCAGACGGTCCATCCGACGACGCTCCAGCGGCGTAGGGAACGCGCCGAGGAACTCCCGTGGCAGACGATTGAGCCCGCCGTGGGACTGTTCGAGGTAGCTGTAGCCGCGCGGTGTCTGCATGGGCGGGACCCGTCGATGCCAGCCGGCATGGTAACTCCCCGCGGCAGGCCGTAGAATCAGGGCCTGGACGCTGAGGCACCAGGGGCGACAGGGGCAATCGGCATTTGAGCGATTCGACCGACACCGGCATCACCGTAGGGGAGATGCCGGCAGGGGATCAGTCCATAGCGACGAGTCCCGATACCACCGCCGCCTTCATCGGCCGCGCGCTCTGCGGCCCCGTCAACCACCCCGTCACCGTCGGCTCTTTCTCCGAATTCTCCCGCCGTTTCGGCGGTCACTGGCGGCTGAGCAGTCTCGGCCCGGCCGTGGAGCAGTTCTTCGCCCACGGCGGACGGCGCGCGATCGTCGTCCGCGTGGCGAACGGTGCCCATGGCGCCAGGCTCACGCTGCCCGCGGGCGATGGCGGTCTGACGCTGGTGGCGCTCAGCCCGGGCGCCGGTGAGACGTTCCGCGCCTCCGTGGACTATGACGGCATCGACGGACGCCCGGGCGCCGACGGCCGCCGTTTCAACCTGACGGTGCAGCGGTTGTCTCCGCGCACGCGCCTGATCGACGATCAGGAAATCTTCCGCAGGCTGACCTGCGAAGAGGACGCCGAGAACAACATCCGCGATCGTCTCCTCACTTCCCGGCTCGTGCGCGTGGCCGGGCCGTTGCCCGCGTGCCGTCCCGACGTCACCCGGTCAGGGGGCGCGGACCGGGCCGTCTCCTACGTGCCGGCCGCGGAACCCGGCACGGACGGCCAGCCGCTGACGGACTACGACCTGATCGGCTCCGCCCGGGACTACACCGGGCTGTTCGCTCTGGAAGGCGCCGCCCACTTCAGCTTTCTCTACGCGCCACCGATGGGCGGCGGCCGCGATCCCGGGCCGGCTTTCCTGATGGCGGCCGAGCGCTACTGCCAGCGCCGCGGCGCCATGCTCATCGTCGACCCGCCTTCAGCCTGCCGGAGTTTCGCCGAGCTGGATCTGGCGCTGCGCCGCGACGGCTTCCGCAGCCCGCACCTCGTGACCTACTTCCCCCGGATGACCGACCGGCGCCGCCCGGACGATGGAGTATTGCCGGTCGGCGGTGCGCTGGCCGGCATCCTGGCCCGCAACGACGAGAGCGGCCATGTGTGGATGTCGCCGGCCGAAGGAGCGGCGTTCCTGCGCGATCTGCGTCCGGCGGCGGAACTGGACGACACGCAGGCGGCGGCGCTGCATCGCCACGGGGTGCAGACGCTGCGCCGCGGCGACGACCGGCGAGTGCGCCCCACCGGAGACGTCACCTTCACCGGCAGCGTGTTCGGCGGCGCCCGGCGGCTGGGCAGCGAGCGGCTGGTCCAGTTCGTCCTCCATCGCGTCGAGCGATCCACGCGCTGGGTGCTGTTCCGGCGCAGCGAGCGCGCCTTATGGCAGGCAGTCGAGCGCCGCGTGGGCGATTTTCTGCAGGCGCTGGAAGCGGACGGCGCCTTCGCGGGCCGGGGCGGCGCCGCCTGGTTCGTGCGCTGCAATTCCTCCACCAATACGGCCGCCCAGCAGGGCAGGCCGTCGGTCGGCCTCATCATCGGCTTCCGGCCCGTCGGCGAGACGGAGATGCTGGTTTGGTCGCTGGTGCAGGAACCGGCCGGTGCGCGGATCAGCCCAGCGGCCTTCGCCGGCGCCAGCGCCGCGGCGGGCTGAAGAGCGCCCGGATCAGGCGCGGGCGGGCCGCGCCGTGATGTACATGCGGATCACCGCGTGCACCACCTCGGTGCCGTCGTCTCCGCGTACGGATACGTCCACGGCCACGTCCTCGCCGTCGTCCCATTGCGTCTCCGGCAGGCGGGCCGTGGCCGTCACGTCCGTGGCCGCCTTGGCCAGGTACTCGATATTCATGCCCCGCGGGATCCAGCGCCGGTCCGCCGGGATGGCCGCCTCCATCAGCACGCCCGCGCAGAGTTCGCAGAGGTTCGCGCAGGCAAGGGCATGCACCGTGCCGATGTGATTCTTCACCTTGCGCCGCTTGCGCACTCTTGCAGTGACGTGATCCGGCTCGATCTCCAGGATCAGCGGCGACATGGACGAGAAGTAGGGCGCCCGCAGGCACACGGCGCGGGTGAACAGCCAGCGGCCCAGCGGCCAGCGCGACAGACGGCGCCACATCCTCAGGGCGGAAGTCTCAGTCGTCATGATTCGGTTCCTCGTCTGCCGACGCCCCGTAACCGCCGCCGCCGGGGGTCTCGATGATCACGGCGTCGCCGACGCCGACCTCGCGGGTGTCCACCGCCGCCAGTTCCTCGATGCGGCCGTCGGCGCGGCGCAGGCAGTTGCGGCCCACCGCCCCGTCGCCGCCGCCGGCCAGGCCGAACGGCGGCACGCGCCTGTGACCGGACAGTATGGAGACACCCATGGGCTGCAGGAAGCGGATGACGCGCCGGCAGCCATTGCCGCCCCGCTGCCGGCCGCGGCCGCCCGAATCCGCGCGGACGGAGAACTCCTCCACCAGCACCGGGAAACGGCCTTCCAGCACCTCCGGGTCGGTCAGTCGCGAGTTGGTCATGTGGGTCTGCACGGCGTCGGCGCCGTCGAAGTCCGGCCCGGCGCCCGCGCCGCCGGCGATGGTCTCGTAGTACTGGTGCTCGTCGTCGCCGAAGGTGAGGTTGTTCATGGTGCCCTGGGAGGCGGCCAGCGCGCCGAGGGCGCCGTAGAGCGCGTCGGTGACGCACTGGGAGGTCTCCACGTTGCCGGCCACGACCGCAGCCGGATAGCGCGGGCTCAGCAATGTGCGCGGCGGTACGCGGATATCCAGCGGTTCGAGGCAGCCGGCGTTCAGGGGGATGGGCTCGGCGACCAGCGTGCGGAACACGTACAGCACCGCCGCACGGGTGACCGACTCGGGCGCGTTGAAGTTGCTCGGTGACTGGGGGCTGGTGCCGGTGAAGTCCACCAGCGCGCGGCCGTTTCGCACGCGGACGCTCACCCGGATGAACTCGCCGCTGTCCATCTCAACGGCGAACTCGCCGTCGTGCAGGCGGTCCAGCAGGCGGCGCACGCTGGCGGCCGCGTTCTCGCGCACGTGATCCATGTAGGCGTGCACGG
>CAYQZN010000103.1:0-9132 GCA_964421805.1 uncultured Woeseiaceae bacterium | reverse complement strand
ATGAAGAAGGTGGGCAAGGAAGGCGTGATCACGGTCGAGGAAGGCCAGGCGCTGATCAACGAGCTGGAAGTCGTGGAAGGCATGCAGTTCGACCGCGGCTACCTGTCGCCTTACTTCATCAACAACCAGCAGAGCCAGTCGGCCGAGCTGGATAACCCGTTCATCCTCCTGTACGACAAGAAGATCTCGAACATCCGCGATCTGCTGCCGGTACTCGAGAGTGTCGCCAAATCCAGCCGCCCGCTGCTGATCGTCTCCGAGGACGTCGAGGGCGAGGCGCTCGCCACGCTGGTGGTGAACAACATCCGCGGCATCGTCAAGGTGGCTGCGGTGAAGGCGCCCGGCTTCGGTGACCGCCGCAAGGCCATGCTGCAGGACATCGCCGTGCTGACCGGCGGCCAGGTGATCTCCGAGGAGGTCGGCCTGTCCCTGGAGAAGGCCACGCTGGAGGATCTCGGCGAGGCCAAGAAGGTGCAGATCACCAAGGAGAACACCACGATCATCGACGGTGCCGGTCGCACCCAGGAGATCGAGGGCCGCGTCGAGCAGATCCGCGCCGAGATCGAGGAGTCTTCCTCGGACTACGACCGCGAGAAGCTGCAGGAGCGGGTCGCCAAGCTCTCCGGCGGTGTTGCCGTGATCAAGGTCGGTGCTGCCACCGAGGTGGAGATGAAGGAGAAGAAGGCCCGCGTCGAGGACGCGCTGCACGCCACCCGTGCCGCCGTCGAGGAAGGCGTGGTGCCCGGCGGTGGCGTCGCCTTCATCCGGGCTCGCAGCGGCATCGACAAGCTCGAAGGCAAGAACCAGGATCAGACCACGGGCATCAACATCCTGCGCCGTGCCCTGGAGGAGCCGCTGCGCCAGATCGTCAGCAACGCCGGCGGTGATGCCTCCGTGGTGCTGAACGCCGTCGCAGAGGGCAAGGGTAACTACGGCTACGACGCCGCCACCGGCCAGTTCGGTGACATGGTCGAGCTGGGCATCCTGGACCCCACCAAGGTGAGCCGTTCGGCGCTGCAGAACGCGGCTTCCGTCTCCGGCCTGCTGCTGACCACCGAAGCGATGGTGGCGGACGCGCCGAAGGAGGAAGACCACCCGCCGATGCCCGACATGGGCGGCATGGGCGGAATGGGCGGCATGATGTAACACGTCGTCGCCCGGTTCCGACCGCAAGCCTCATCGAGGCGAGAACCCCGTCCGGCCCTGCCGGGCGGGGTTTTCTTTTGCCCCGTCACCAGACGATCGGCTGACCGTCCCAGGCGAAGAAGCCGCCGTTGTCGTCCATCGTCAGTCCGTCGATGACCTCGAGCAGCTGCCGCGCGGCCCGCGGCGCATCGAACAACTGCTCGTCGGGAACCCGCGACTGGAACGGCGCGGAGAGTCCCGTATCCACGGTGCCCGGATGGAGCGCGACCACGAGGGTGCCGCGATGGCGCCGGGGCAATTCGATCGACAGGTTCTTCGTGAGCATGTTCTGGGCCGCCTTCGAGGCCCGGTAGGCGTACCAGCCACCGAGCCGGTTGTCGCCGATGCTGCCGACCCGCGCGGACAGGCTGGCGAACACGGCGCGCTCGCGCCGCGGCAGCAGGCCGGCGAAGTGCTTCGCCACCAGCAGCGGCCCCAGCGCGTTCACGGCGAAACTGCGCTGCAGCGCATCCGGCGCGACCTCGGACAGCCTGCGTTCGGGCTGCAGCCGCTCGCCGTCGTGGAGCAGGCCCGCGCAGTTGATGATCAGCGACAGTGTCTCGAGGCGGTCTGCGACGGCGCGTGCAGCGGTTTGGATGCTGGGCTCGCTGGTGACGTCGAGGGGCACCGCGAGCAGCCGGTCGCCGATGTCCCGGCGGACGGCCGCCAGCGCCTCGGACTCGTCCGGCGCGCGGCTCGTCGCGACCACGTGAGCCACCGACGGCGAGGCGCCCAGCGCAGCGCAGAGGGCGGCGCCGATGCCGCGGCTCGCGCCCTGTACCATCACGTTGACGGGGCCTTCGAAACGGGTAAGCGGGATGTCGGTCATGCGGGCTCCGGGAACCGTTCTGTCTTGCCGATACTCCAACACTATTCGGGGGGCATGGCCGCGCGGATGCCTGCCGCCGGGATGCCCGCCGCCGCCCGCCGTTGAAAAGTGCAGCGGGTGCCCCAACTTCCGCCACAAGTAGAGGTCAATGGCGCACAGCGCCCCGGTGACATGAAGGAAAGCATCCTCGAGCTCGTCAATCGTACCGAGACACAGGCGCCCGCCGCGCTGCGCGTGGACGTCATCGCGGACTTCGTCTGCCCGTGGTGCTACATCGGCAAGCATCGCCTGGACGAGGCGCTAGCCTCCGTGCTGGGTCCGGTACAGGTCGCCTGGCATCCCTTCCAGCTCAACCCCGACATGCCCGACGACGGCATGGCCCTGGAGGACTACCTGCGCGAGAAGTTCGGCGAGCCCGAGGCGCTGCAGCCTGCGCTGGACCAGCTGACACGACTCGGTGCCGCCGAAGGCCTGGAGCTGGACTTCGACCGCATCGCCCGCGTGCCCAGCACCCGGGGCGCCCATCGTCTGATGAAGCTGGCGGAGATCGAGGGCCGCCAGAACGAACTCGCCGACCGGCTCTTCCGGGCGTTTTTCGGCGAGGGTCGCGACATCGGTCGGCACGACGTGCTGGTGGACCTGGCCAGGGAAGCCGGCCTCACGCCCGAGACGGCCGTGCAGTACCTGGATGACGAGCGCATCGACCGCATCGTGCTGGCGGAGGAGGCGCAGGCTCGCAAGGCCGGCGTGACCGGCGTGCCGGACTACATGATCAACAAGCGACTGTTCGTGATTGGCGCCCAGAGCGAAGCCACCTTGCTCGGCGCCTTCGACCGTGCCATGTTCGGCGAGGACAGCGATCTGACGCTGTCGGACACGCTGCACTGACTGCACTGAGCACCGGGCCGTGCGGCGCCGCGAGGCGCTCCCCGAACCCGGTGCGCGAGCCCGGGCGCGAACCCGGTCCACGCGGCCGGTCAACCGGCGCCGCTCCACTGCGTTGGCGTTATGGACGGGTCTGCTGGAGGATCATCCCATGAGAATGACGGTCGCTAGAACGACGATCGCTAGAATGACGATTGCTGCCGTGGCAATCGCCTTCGTATTGTCGGCCGGGTGCGCATCGCATCCGGATCCCATCGTCGATACGAAAGGGGTCAACATGGCGCAGTACGAGATCGACCTGCGCGAGTGCCGCCAATACGCCGACGAGGTGAGCGTGGCCGGGGGCGCCGCGAAAGGGGCGGCTGCCGGCGCAGTGGTCGGGGCAGCGGCCGGCGCCATCAGCGGCGATGCGGACCGCGGCGCCGGTTACGGTGCCATCGGCGGCGGTGCGCGCTCGGCGCTGTACAATCAGCGTGAGAAGGAGCGCGTGGTCAAGAACTGCCTGCGCGGGCGCGGGTACCGGATTCTGAACTGACCGGCGCCGCCGACGGGTCCTGAAGGAGTTTCTGTTTGGCTGAGCAAATGCAGGCGGTGCGCCTGGAGCGCTACCGCGACGAGGACGGTCTGCGTCTGGCCGCCACGCAACGCCCGGCGCCCGCGCCCGGAGAGGTGCTGGTGCGCGTGCGTGCGGCGGGCGTCAATCCGGTGGACTGGAAGATCGCCGACGGTTTCGGCGAGTTCCTCGGCCTGACGCCGCCGCTGACGCTCGGCTGCGAGCTGGCGGGCGACGTGGCCGCCCTGGGCGAAGGCGTCGACGCATTCTCCATCGGCGAACCCGTGTTCGGCTATGTCTCGCTCGAGCGCTGCGGCTGCTACGCCACCTACGTCATCGCCATGCCGACCGAGATCGCCCGCAAGCCGGCCGAGCTCTCCTATGCGCAGGCGGCGGCCGTGCCGGTGGCCGGCGAGACCGCCTGGCAGGCACTGGTGGAGACGGCGCGGCTGGCGGCCGGCGAGCGGGTGCTGATCCATGCGGCGGCTGGCGGGGTGGGCTCCGTGGGGGTGCAGCTGGCGAAGTCCCTCGGCGCGACGGTGATCGGTACCGCCTCGGGCCGCAACGAGGACTTCGTCCGCGGACTCGGTGCAGACGGTTTCGTCGACTACACGGCCGGCCCGTTCGAGGATGCCGTCGAGCCGGTCGACGTCGTGTTCGACACCGTCGGCGGCGACACGCTGCGCCGTTCCTTCAACGTGCTGCGGCCGGGCGGCCGCCTGGTGAGTATCGTCGAGGTGCCGGACCCGGACTGGGCCGACCAGGCCGGGGTCTCCGCCGAGATGATCGCCGTGCTGCCGGAGGGCGCCCAGCTCGCCGAACTCGGCGCCATGATGAGGCGCGGAGAATTGCAGGTGCACGTCGCGCGGCGCTATCCCCTGGCCGAGGCGCTCGATGCGCTGGCGGAGAGCCGTTCGGGCCACGTGCGCGGCAAACTGATCGTCGAGCCCTGATTCCTGATTCCTGTTTACTGATCGCGATTCCGCCGCACTTGCCGGACAGGCGGTGCAGCCCCGGCGGGCCGTCGGCTCAGCCTTCGCCCCGGCGCGCCAGCCAGTCGAGCAGGATGGCGTTGAAGGCGGCCGGCCGCTCCTGCTGGGTCCAGTGGCCGCAGTCGCCGATCATGTGGATCTCGAGGTCGTCCACGTAGTCTCGCATGGCCTCGATGTGGTGGGGCGCGACCAGGACGTCGTCCTCCGCGCCCACGAACAGCGCCGGTATCCGCACCCGCTGCTCGACCCCCGCGGTGAGTTCCCAATTGCGCGTCCAGTTGCGATACCAGTTGATGGGGCCGGTGAAGCCGCCGCGCCGGAAGGTCTCGACGAAGACCTGCAGCTCCTCTTCCGCCAGCAGATCCTCGCCCCGGGGCGGCTCGTCCATGGCGGTCAGCATGCTGAATGGCCGGCGCTTGTCGTCGGGGATCTGCTCGAACGCCTCGCGGGTCACCGGCAGCCGCCGCATCATGGCGCGGAAGTAGCGCTCCGGCTCGGCGGCGAACCGCCGGTCGGCCTCGTCGGTGTCCTGGAAGTTCACGATGTAGAAGTCCGGCCCGAGCAGCCGGCGCATCATGATCATGGGGTCCACCGGCGGGCGCGGATAGAAGGGGATGTTCACGGCGATGACGCCGCGCATGCGCTCGGGCGCCAGCAGCGCCATCTGCCAGACCAGCAGCGCGCCCCAGTCGTGGCCCGCGAACCAGGCGCGCTCGAGCCCGAGGGCATCGAGCAGGCCGGTCATGTCGCCCACCAGGTGCCGGAGGTCGTAGTCGGTGACGGTCCGGGGTTTCTCCGTGGCGCCGTAACCGCGCTGGTCGGGCGCGATCGCCCGGTAGCCTGCAGCGGCGAGAGCGGGCAGTTGCCGGCGCCAGGAATACGCGAGTTCGGGGAAGCCATGGCACAGTACCACGGCCTCGCCCTCGCCCTGCTCGTGGATCGCCATGCGAATGCCGTTGGTGTCGATGTATCGGGGGGCCGGGAAGTCGCTGCCCACTTGCTGCTCCTTGGCGGTAGGTCCGTTTGTCTTGACGCTAGCGTAGCGGAGCGCCGCCGCCGCGGCGAACACGCACGGCGGCGGGCTTGCCTTTTCCCCCGCCCGGCGCTAGCTTCCGCGTCTGAGGCGTCGACGGGGACAGTAGCCACCCGGGGCCGGTCGAAAGCGAGCGAGGGACGGTGGGAGCCTCGTGGCCGGTGGGTGGTGAACATCACCCCGGAGCCGTCGACCGAAAGGGTGGCCGTGCCGCCCGAGTAGGCTCGACCGGGTGGCCGCCGATATACGGCCGCGGGTTGCCACGGCCGTTTGTTATTGTCGTGACGGCCCCTCGAGGTCCGGCCCGGGAGGGCCGGGCGGAAACCGGGTGGTACCGCGGTGCATGAGGAATCACATCGCCCCGGGCGCTTGACGGCGCCCGGGGTTTTTTCGTTGGACGGGATGAAATGAAGCTGAGAGAAGTTGCCAGCCGCTACGACGGTCCGGCCCTGGAGGACGAGGTGCTCTCGTTCTGGCGCGAGCACCGGATCTTCGACAAGACGCTGGAGGCGAGCCGGGGGCGGCCCCAGTGGAGTTTCAACGAGGGACCGCCGACGGCCAACGGCCGGCCGGGCATCCATCACGTACTCGCGCGCACCTTCAAGGACGCCTTCCCCCGCTACCGCACCATGCGCGGCTATCACGTCCCCCGCAAGGCGGGCTGGGATACCCACGGCCTGCCCGTCGAGCACGAGGTGGAGAAGGAACTCGGCATCTTCGACAAGAAGGAGATCGAGCGCCAGGTGGGCATCGACGAGTTCACCCGCCGCTGCCGCGAGTCGGTGATGCGCTACATCGGCGACTGGGAGAAGATGACCGAGCGCATGGGCTTCTGGGTGAACCTGGAGGAGGCCTACTACACCCTCGACAACAGCTATATCGAGTCGGTGTGGAACCTGCTGAAGCGCATCTGGGACCAGGGCCTGATCTACCGCGGTTACAAGGTCGTGCCCTACGACCCGCGCATCGGTGCCACGCTCTCCTCCCACGAGCTCGCGCTCGGCTACAAGGAGGTGGAGGACCCTTCCATCTACGTGCGCTTCGCCGTCGCCGACGAGGAGGACACCTGCTTCCTGGTGTGGACCACGACGCCGTGGACACTGCCGTCGAACCTGGCGCTGGCCGTGCACGAGGACGTCGACTATGTCTACGTGGGTCACGGCGAGGAGACGCTGATACTGGCCGAGGCGCTGGTGCCGGCGGTGTTCGGCGACGAGCCGGTGGAAGTCATCCGCCGGGTGAAGGGACGCGACCTGGTCGGCATGCACTACGAGCAGCTGTTCGAGTATCTGTCCGTGGACGACGATGTGGATGCATTCCGGGTGCTGGCGGCGGAGTTCGTCAGCACCGAGGACGGCACCGGCATCGTGCACATCGCCCCGGCCTACGGCGTCGACGACCTGGAACTCGGGCAGGCGCACGGGCTGCCGGTGATGCATGGCGTCGGGCTGGACGGCTGCTTCCTGCCGGAGGTGGAGCCGGTGGCCGGCGTGTTCTTCAAGGACGCCGATCCGGTGCTGATCGACCTGCTGAAAGAGCGCGGCCGGATGTTCCGCGCGGGCAGCTATGTGCACAACTACCCGTTCGGCTGGCGCACCGGCGACCCGGTGATCTATTACGCCAAGGATGCCTGGTACATTCGCACCTCCGAATTCCGGGACCGCATGGTGGCGCTGAACCGCACCATCAACTGGGTGCCGGAGAACATCCGCGAAGGCCGCTTCGGCAACTGGCTGGAGAACAACGTGGACTGGGCCCTGTCCCGGGAGAGGTTCTGGGGCACGCCGCTGCCGGTCTGGAGCGACGGCGAGGGCCGCTACCGCTGCATCGGCTCGCTGGCCGAGCTGGAAAAACTCACCGGGCGCAGACTCGAGGGCCTGGATCTGCACCGCCCGGCCGTGGACGACGTGACCTTCGAGGCCGACGGCGCCACCTGGAGCCGCGTGCCCGAGGTGATCGACTGCTGGTTCGACTCCGGCGCCATGTCCTATGCCCAGTGGCATTATCCGTTCGAGAACGTGGAGGCGTTCCGGGCGCATTTCCCGGCGGACTTCATCTGCGAGGCCATCGACCAGACACGCGGCTGGTTCTACACGCTGCACGCTATCGCCACCATGGTCTCGGACAGCGTCGCGTACAGGAACGTGATCTGCCTCAGCCACATCGTGGACGAGGACGGCAAGAAGATGTCGAAGTCCCTCGGCAATATCGTCGATCCCTACGACGTCTTCGACAAGGTGGGCGCGGACCCGCTGCGCTGGTATTTCCTGGCGCGCATCTCACCGGATCAGCAGAAGCGGATCTCGGTGGACATCGTGGCCGACGTGGCCAGCTCCTTCGTCAACACATTCTGGAATACCTACGGCTTCTTCGTGCTGTACGCGCGGCTCGACGAGGTGGATCTTTCCCGTGACGTGCCGTCGGACTCGAGGCCGGAGATCGACTGCTGGGCCCTGGCGCTGCTGGCCGACACCGAGCGGCGGGTCAGGGAGTCGCTGGATGCTTACGATGCCCGTGCTGCCGGCGTCGCCATCGAGGAGTTCATCGACCAGCTCAGCAACTGGTACGTCCGGCGCAACCGGCGTCGCTTCTGGAAGTCGGCGGCGGGAGACGACAAGCAATCCGCCTACCTGACGCTGTACGAGTGCCTGGATACCGTGCATCGGCTGATGGCGCCGTTCACGCCATTCCTGTCCGAGCACGTCTACCAGAATCTGGTTCGCAGCGTGTATCCGGAGGCGCCGGAGAGCGTGCATATGACCGCGTGGCCCGAGGTGCCCGCGGAGTGGCGCGATCCGGATCTGCTGTTCGAGTTCGACGTGGTCCAGAAGGTGGTCGGCCTCGGCCGGGCCGCGCGCGCGCAGACGGGTTTCCGTACCCGCCAGCCGCTGGGCCGCCTTTTGCTGCGGGTGCCGGACGATGCCGCCGCGGACGCGGCCGGCAGCCACCGGGCGCAGATCCTCGAGGAACTCAACGTGAAGGAACTCGAGTTCATCGCCCGGGACGCCGAGCTGGTGGAGTACCGCATCAAGCCGAACCTGCCGAGGATCGGCAAGCGCTACGGCAAGCTGGTGCCGGCCATCCGCGAGGCGCTGGCGGCGGCGGACGGTGCGGCCATCGCGGCCGCGGCCGCCGCCGGGCGGGACTTCACCCTCGAGGCCGGCGGCGAGACTCTGGAGTTCGGCCCGGAGGACGTGCTGGTGGAGACCAGCTCCGCCGAGGGCTTCGCGTGTGCGGAGGAGGGTGGCTATCTGGTGGCCCTCGATACGCGGCTGGACGATGCGCTCGTGCGCGAGGGCCTGGCCCGCGAACTGGTGCGCACGGTGCAGGACGCGCGCAAACAGGCCGGCCTCGAGGTCTCGGACCGTATCGCCCTGGCGATCAGCGGCACGCCGGGCGTGGAGGAGGCGCTGGCGGAATACCGGGACTACGTGATGCACGAGACGCTGGCCGTCGAGTGGGCCCCGGCGGAGATGAAGGATGCCTGGGTCACCGAGAAACGGCTGGACGACGAGGAATGGCGCATTGCGCTGCGCGTGAGCGGCGGCGCCGGCTCCTCGTGAAACCGTTATCCGGAAGGGGAGTTGTAAGCCGTTCCGATATTTTGCTATAAGAAAAGGTCCCAAGTGACTGGTTGGCGTGGGGCACCGCCACA
>CAYQZN010000102.1:0-9174 GCA_964421805.1 uncultured Woeseiaceae bacterium | reverse complement strand
GACCTGCCGCAATGACCGCGGCAACAGACCTGCCGCAATGACGTAGAATGCGCCCGTCGCGGAGACGAGCCGGGCGATGGCACATTCGGAAAGACTGGAGACGGCGCTGGCCGCCGCCCGAGCGGCGGCCGACGTGATCCGCCATTACTACGATCACTATGGCGAGAACATCGAGGTGCGCTCGAAGTCCGACCGCTCGCCGGTGACCGACGCCGACGTCGAGGCCGAGCGCACCATCCGCCGCATCATCGCGGAGCGCTACCCGGAGCACGGCTTCTACGGCGAGGAGACCGGCCGTGCCGACCGGGACTCACCGTTCCTGTGGCTCGTGGACCCCATCGACGGCACCAAGAGTTTCGTCCGCCGTTATCCCTTCTTCTCCACCCAGATCGCGCTGATGGAAGACGGCGAACTCGTCCTCGGCGTCTCCAGCGCGCCGGCCTTCGGCGAACTGGCCTGGGCGGAGCGGGGGCAGGGCGCCTGGCTGGACGGCGCGCCCGTTCGCGTCAGCGACGTCGCGACGCTGGCAGACGCCGCAGTGTCGGGCGGGAACCTGCGCAGCCTCGCGCTGAGCGGGCGCTGGCCCGCCTGGGGTGAGGTGGTCGCAAGGGCGGACCGCATCCGGGGTTACGGCGACTTCTACCACTACCACCTGCTCGCCTCCGGGCGCATCGACGCCGTGGTCGAGTCCGACGTGAATATCCTCGACATCGCGGCGCTGGCGGTCATCGTGCGCGAAGCGGGCGGCGTCTTCACGGACCTGGCCGGGGCGCCGCCGGGGCTCGCCACCACCACGGTGCTGGCCGCCAATCCGTCCCTGCACGCCGTGCTGTGCCGGATGCTGGACTGGCCCTCAGGGCCGGGCGGCGGGGCCGGCTGAGCCGTCCGGAACGAAGAGGCGCCCGCCGCGCCAGTCCACCGCCGCCATCGGCGTGTGGTAGAGCCGACTCAGGCTGTCGGCATTCAGGACGGCGTCCGTATCACCCAGCTCCCAGCCGCCGTCACCGTCCAGCAACAGGCAGCGGTCGGCGTAACGGGCGGCCAGGTTGACGTCGTGCAGGCTGACGACGGCGGCCGCGCCGGCGGCGACCCGCTCGCGGATCACACCCAGTGTCAGCAGCTGGTGCTGAGGGTCGAGGTGGTTGGTGGGCTCGTCCAGCAGGAATAACTCCGGGCGCTGACTCAGCGTCTGGGCGATGGCGAGCCGGCGGCGCTCGCCGCCCGACAGGGTCGTGATGCCCCGGTGGGCCAGACCCGCGAGGCCGACCCGCGCCAGCTCCGCCAGCGCGATCTGCCGGTCCGTGCCGCTCTCCCAGCGCCAGCGGCCGATGTGGGGGTGCCGTCCGATCAGCGCCTCCTCGAGCACGGTGCTCGGAAACAGGTCCTCCTGGTCCTGGGGCAGCAGCGCGAGCCGGCGGGCGAGGTCGGGTCGCCGCCACTCGGCAGCGGGCCGGCCGAAGTAGCAGATGTCTCCGGCCCGGGGCGGCCGCAGCCCGGCGAGGGTCTCCAGGGTCATCGTCTTGCCGCTGCCGTTGCGGCCGAGCACCGCGATCAACTCCCCCGGGGCCACCCGGAGATCCAGCGCCTGCACCAGCACCCGGCCGGGCACCGACACGTCGAGGGCGCCGGCGGTCAGGGGGTAAGGCGGGTCCGGTGTGCGACTCTGTTCCATGGGCGCATGCGGGTGTGGCGGAGGCCGACCATGATAACCCGGCACTCTGACCGGGACTCGCGCCCGCACTCGGTCAGGCACCCGGGCTCAGCGGATGAGGCCGATCTCCGCCGCCGTGAGCGGGCCGACGGTCGTGCGTTGCAGATCGTCCGGGATGCGTGCCTCGGTGGGGGAGAGTGCGATGCGCCCCGCCATGATCTCCGCGCGGGGCTGCGGGTACAGCGGCACCCGGTCGGGATCAGCCAGACCCGTCGGCACCAGGGGCTGCGACGTCGCCGGGTCGTACTTGTCCGTGGCGCCCAGGGTGTGCAGCAGCTCGTGGGTGATGACCACCCGGTTGGCGCCCCGCATCGAACGGCTGGCGAACGCGTTGATGACGCCCACCAGTCCTTTCTCGAGCCCCAGCGACGGGTCGAGCACCACGTCGTCGTCCGGCGCGAAGTAGCGGACGAAGAGCTTGATGTCGGGCTCGGGCACCCCGTCGTCCCGGGTGGCCCGCCATGCCCACCACCGCAGCTGCAGGCTCCAGGCCGCGACCCGCAGCATGTTGGCGTCCTCCGGCGGCCGAGGCGGTCCTTCGTCCATCGTCGGCCCGAGGGTGATGTCGAGGGCCCTGGCCGGCCGCCTCCCGTAGCGCTCGGCCTCGGACTGGATGAAGCGCTCGATCGGCGCGAAGTCTCTCTCCTCCAGCGCCCCGATCCAGGCGGCCGCGGCGGCGCTGCCGTCGCCGTTCACCGGATAGAGGTTCACGTACAGGGTGTCGTCCCAGTCGGTCGTGGCCGCGCGGCTGATCCAGGCGCCTGCCGCGACGAACAGAAGCACGTAGAGCAGGAGCGCGATGCGCAGTTTGCGGAAGACGGTGGATCGGGGCATGGGGCAGCGGGGATGGTCAGCGTCCGTGGCTGCCCATCATGCCCGGAAAAGAAAAACCCCGCAGCAAGAGCGAACGGGGTCAACAGGACTTCTTCTTATTGTTGTCAGGTAGGCTGATTCTTCGGGCCAGACAAGCGTTTCTTCTTCTGATTGTTGTTTTTCTTGCGTGTTGTTCTTGTTCTCGTTCTTGTTGTTGTTGTTACTTGTCTTCTGGCTTGTGAATCCTGGTTGGTAGGGTTCTCGTTTGACCTCCCGAATCAGTTACCTTTTCGCTTGGGCAGGGTCTACTAAAGCAAGGGCTGTGCCAGCCGTCGATTTTTCTTTGCCTTTCAGCAAATTGTTCCCCGTTGTTGATACACAACAGCCACAGACCGGGTGGTTTCGTAAAGAAAACCGACGTACCGGCTGGCGGCTTCCGTACCGTCTTTCCCCATGCTGGCCAGTAAAAACGGGCCCTTAATGCGGCACCGGCGGGTAATGCCAGCTCTCACCGCTCGATTCCGTTATGTCAAAACTGTCGCTGATCGGCGACATTTCCTCAGAATCGCCCATTATTGTCAAATTATCCGACACTTCTGCCGGCGATGCCGGATCCGGCGCCGCGATCAACCCGGCCGGCGTAAAGAAGCGGCCGCCGGCGATGACCGCGCGCAGGTCGTCGGCGGCGGCATCGCGCAACGGATCGCCCGCGACCAGCAGCATGTCGGCACGGTGACCCGGCTCCAGGCTGCCCCGGCTGTCCTCCAGGCCCACCAGGCGGGCGGCCTCGGCGGTGTGGCGGCGCAGCGCCTCGTAGGCGCTGGCCCCCTGGCGCTGCAGTCGTCGGAGCTGTTCCCGGACGGCGCAGGGCGCCGGGTTGCCGGGACGGTCGGCGATCCGCCTCGCGCCGCTGGCGGCCAGCAGCCGGCGCACGTCCTCGTAGCGGCGGCCGGCCGGGGAGGTGGGCAGCTCGCTGCCGACGCCCAGCAGTGAGGCGCCCGCCTCGAGGTCCGGATACAGGCGATCGGTGATCACTGTGGCTCCGGCTGCCCGCGCCTCGCGGATGCGCTCCAGCCGCCGGGCCCGGTCCCGGATTCCGCGCACGTCCACCAGCCCGCCGTCGGGCGCCTGTCCGGACACGAGCGCCGGGCCCGGCACGACACCCGAATTCCAGCCGGCCGGCGGCGACGGGCGAGTCGCGGCCGGGGACGGCAGATCCACCACCGTCGTGACGCCGCAGCCGAGCAGCAGCGGGCCGTCCTCGGTGCGCACGCCGTCGGCGAGCCCCAGCTGGAGCAGGCCCGGCATCAGCACCGCCTCCGGGAATTCGAGCACAGCCACGCCGTCCCGCCGCCGCCGTTCGCCCACCTCGACGATGCGGTCGTCCTCGACGACGACGTCGATGCCTTCCCGATAGGCCGGGCTGCTGCCGTCGAACACGCGGCCGGCGCGTATGACGTAGCGCCCGTGGTGCAGCAGCGGCGTATCGCCGTCGAGACCCGACTGGACGCCGGGCGGGCCGGCCGGCGATATCCAGGCCGTCCAGGACACCTCGGTTGCGCGCAGCTCGCCGAACACCCGGCTGCGGATGCGGCCGTCGGCGGTATATGCGAGGCGGTTCCTGCCGAGCCAGGCCACGGGACGGCGGAAGAAGTCCTCGTCACGTGCCAGCGCCTTCGCCACTGCGGGCTCGGACAGGATCACGGCGGTGAGCTGCGTCCCCTGCGGCGGTTCTTCCACGAGGACGATCACGCTCTCGTCGGGTCGGATCGACGGCGCCGACAGCCGGTGCCCTGCCGCGTAGACGAGGCGGGGCGCGGCCGCGCCGTCGCGCAGCCAGAGTTCCCAGCGCCCGGTGGTGCGGGTGATCCAGGCGGTCAGCCGGCCGCTTGCGGAGACCGTCGGGTCGAGTTCGTCGGTACCGGGGGTCCGGGTCAGCGCGCTGATCGTGCCGTCGGTGACGTCGACCGCGTAGAGGTCGCTGGAGCCGGCGCGGTCCGAGCTGAAGACGACGCGGCGGCCGTCCGGATACCAGCGCGGCGCCGTGTCCCGGCCCTCGCCGTCGGTCAGGGGTCGGGCCGAACCGTCGGGTTCCACCAGCCACAGTTTCCGCGCGGCGCCGTCGTCACCCTCGGCGACGATGGTGCCGTCGCCGCGCATGTCCGGCCGGCGCAGGGCCAGCGCGGGACCGGTCAGGGGCTCGGCAATGCCGCCGCGCCGATCCAGGCGCCAGAGCCGGTCGTACAGATCGAATACCAGAGCCCGGCCGTCCGCGGACGCGGTCACCGCGATGTTGGTGCCCTCGCTGACGCCGAGTTCCACCGCGCCGGCCGGCGCGGCGGCCGCCAAGCCGGCGAGCAGCGGGAGCAGAGTATGCCTAAGACGATCGCTCGGCACGGACGTCGCTGAGTTCCCCGTCATCGACTGCGAAGGCGATCTCGATCGGCTGGCAGCAGACCTGGCAGTCCTCCACGTAAGCCTGGGCGCCGGCGGACAGGTCGAGCTCCACGCTGATGGTTTCCCAGCACCAGGGGCAGGTGATGTCCCGGTTCTCGAGCCACGCGGTCACGGCTGCAGCCTCGTGGATTGCCACTCGCCGGTCCGGAAACTGTGCTCCGAATCCCGGGTCAGCCGGCGCTCCCAGAGCGCCCGGTCGTGGATGCGCGAGTCGCCCTCGGTCCAGAGCTCCATCCGCGACGCCCACAGCCTGAAGCCGCCCCAGTGCGCCGGCCGCGGGATGTCCGGCTCGTCGCCCGGCGGCACGGAGACGCCGAGTTCTGCGGCCCGCCCGTGCAGCTGCTCCAGCAGTGCCTCGCGGGAGACCACGGGCTCGCTCTGGTCGCTGGCCCAGGCGCCGAGCTGGCTGCCGCGGGGGCGTCCGGCGAAATAGGCATCGCTCTCTTCCGCCGGCGATCGTATGGCCACGCCCTCGATGCGCACCTGGCGCCCGAGTCCGTCCCAGTGGAACAGCGCGCCCACCCGGGAGTTGGCGGCGATCTCGCGCGCCTTGCGGGACTGGTAGTTGGTGTAGAAGACGAGATAACCGGGGTCGGCCACGAATTCCTTGCAGAGCACGACGCGGGCGGTGGGCTGGGTCTCGCGCCCGACGGTGGTGATCACGAGCGCGTTCGGGTTCGGCTGCAGCGACCGTTCGGTAGCCTCGGCCAGCCAGGCGGCGGCCACCGGCATCGGGTCGTCGGGCAGCGGCGTGGGCAGCAGGCCCTCCGGCGTCAGGAATGTGGTGTCTGTCGCGGTCATGGCGGGGCGCTATTCTGCGTCATCGCCCGCGGCGGGGCCAGAGGGTGTGGCGGGGGGCGTGGTGCGGCCGAGGCAGACGCCGCCTGCCCGGCGCGGATCGGCGGCGATCTCGAAGCCGCGGCGCTCGTCGTGGAGCACCGCGCCGACGCCCCCGAAGTACATGCTGAGCGCGTCGAAGGTGCGCACGGGCAGTCCCGCGTCCGGCATCGGCAGGCCGGGCTCGCAGGCCACCCGGTCGCCGTCGTCGCGGATCTCCACGTGCAGCCGCGGATGCGCGACCGCGGCATCCAGGCCCATGCCGAGACGGAAGAAATTGACAAGTACCTGGCACAGGGCGGTCGTGATGCGGCCGGCGCCGGGCGTGCCGATTGCCAGCACGCGGCCGTCGCTGCGGGCGGTGGTCGGCGCCATGTTGGAGGGCAGCCGTGTACCCGCCGGACCGCAGACGAGGCCGCGCCGGTTCAGCTCGATCTCGCCGAGGCAGTTGTTCAGCCACAGCCCCGTGCCGGGCGGCATCTCTCCGGAACCGTAGCCGGACGAGACCGTGATGGCGCAGGCAAGTCCCTGCCCGTCGACGGCGGAGGTGTGCACGGTGGAGCCCGACTCCCGTAATTCCGGCAGCCGGCCCAGCGCCCCTCGGCGCGCGGCAGCCAGCAGCGCCTCGCCCTCGGCCGCCGGATCCTCGGCCAGGTCCAGGCGCTCGCGGCGCCAGGTGAGCGCGCCATGCATCGCCTCGATCAGGCGGCCGACGGCCTCTTCCGTCCAGCCGTCCAGGCTCTGGTGATCGAGTTGCTCCAGCATGGCCCCGAGCACCGCGCCGCCGATGGCGGGCGGGGGATTGGTGGCGATATCCCAGCCGCCGGTGCGGATGGTGAGCGCCGGCCGCAGTATGGGCCGGTAGGCGGCCATGTCGGCCAGCGTCAGCGCACCCTCGCCCGCCCGCACGTGCTGGACGATGGCTTGCGCGAGCTCGCCCTCGTAGAACGCCCGCACCCCTTCGCGGGCGATCAGCTCGAGGCTGTCGGCGAGGTGGGGCACGCGCACGGTCTCGCCGGGCGCGAGCAGCCTGCCGTCGTCGTCGTGGATGGCGGCGCGGGAATCCGGCGAGCGGCTGAAGACGACGTCGCCGGAGTATTCCAGGTAATGGTGGCAGGCCGAGGCGAGCGGGAAGCCCGCACGCGCGGCGCGGATGCTCGGCTCCATCAGCGCCGCCCACGGCAGCCTGCCGTAGCGCCGGGAGGCCTCGGCCAGGGCGGCCGGCGTGCCCGGCACGGCCACCGAGCCCGGCCCGATGACGGTCTCGAGCCCGCCGCCGTAGTCCATGGCCACCCGGATGCCGCCCCGGCCCAGGGCGTCGGCGTCCAGGCCGCGGCCGGGCATCTCGACGTAGCCGTCGATGGTGACCGGATCGCCGTCCGGCGGCCACACCACGGCATAGCCGCCGCCGGCCAGCGCGCACACGCCGGGCTGGGTGTTGGTGGATGCCATCGACGCGGCCACTGCCGCATCTACGGCATTGCCGCCGTCCTCGATGACCGCCAGCGCCGCCTCGGCAGCGAGGGGCGAAGTGGTGGCGACCGCGACTTCCGACATGCGGGCGTAGCGCGGCCGGTCAGAAATGGATGACCGTGCGGATGCTCTTGCCCTCGTGCATCAGGTCGAAGGCCTGATTGATCTCCTCCAGCGGCATGGTGTGGGTGATGAACTCGTCCACCCGGATCTCGCCGTGCAGGTACTGATCGACCATCCCCGGCAGCTGGCTGCGTCCCTTGGTGCCGCCGAAGGCGGTGCCGCGCCAGACGCGGCCCGTCACGAGCTGGAAGGGGCGGGTGGAGATCTCCTCGCCGGCGCCGGCGACGCCCACGATCACCGACTCGCCCCAGCCCTTGTGGCAGCACTCCAGCGCTGCGCGCATGAGCTGCACGTTGCCGACGCACTCGAACGAATAGTCCACGCCGCCGCCGGTCAGATCCACGATCACCTCCTGGATGGGGACGTCGTAGTCCTGCGGGTTCACGGTGTCGGTGGCGCCGAACTGACGCGCGAGTTCGAACTTGTCCGGGTTGACGTCGATGGCGACGATGCGGCCCGCCCGGGCCATCACCGCTCCCTGGATCACCGACAGGCCGACGCCGCCGAGCCCGAACACGGCCACCGTGGCACCCGGTTCCACCTTCGCCGTGTTCAGAACGGCGCCGATGCCCGTGGTGATGCCGCAGCCGAGCAGGCACACCTTCTCCAGAGGCGCCTCGGGACTGATCTTCGCCACGGCGATCTCCGGCAGCACGGTGTATTCGCTGAACGTCGAGGTGCCCATGTAGTGGAAGATCGTTCTGCCGTCCTTCGAGAAGCGCGACGTGCCGTCGGGCATCAGGCCCTGGCCCTGGGTCGTGCGGATGGCCTGGCAGAGGTTGGTCTTGCCCGAGGTGCAGAAGCTGCACTCGCCGCACTCCGGCGTGTACAGGGGGATGACGTGGTCGCCCGCTTTGACGCTGGTCACGCCGGGCCCGATCTCTTCCACGACGGCGCCGCCCTCGTGGCCGAGAATGGCGGGGAAGAGTCCCTCCGGGTCGGCGCCCGACAGCGTATAGGCGTCCGTGTGGCAGACCCCGGTGGCGACGTTCCTCAGCAATACCTCGCCTTCCTTCGGGCCGGCCAGGTCGATGGTCTCGATCTCCAGCGGTTTGCCTGCTTCCCAGGCCACGGCTGCACGGGTCTTCATAGCCTCTTCTCCGGATCTCAGTATCGCAGGGGATTGGAAAACGGGGATGGCCGAATAGTCGCACGATAGCGGTGCAGCCGCCACTGACCGCGGGCGCGCGGCGTTCAGGGCCCGTTCATGCCGTGAGGCCGAAACTGTGCCCGAACCCGCCGCAAAGGAGGCGCATCATGGAAAGCAGAATCCATACTCGTTTCGCAGGCGTCGCGGCGCTCGCCGCGGGCCTCGCGCTCGCGGTCCCGGCCGGCGCCGAGGGCGTCAAGCCGGCCGTCGATCACGGCGCCATGGCGGCCGATGCCGCGTGGCAGATCGGACAGCCGTATCGCGCCGGGCACGATCGCTTGCCGGTCCGGCGCACGAGCGACTTCGGTTTCTTCTATCGGGACCGGGACGGCTTCTTCTTCGGCTACGATCCCCGGGACGGCCGCCGCTGGTACCGGGACTGGCGCCGCCAGTATTACTACGACCGTTACTACGATCATCGCAAACGCCGCTGGGCGCACGAGCGTCGCCATTACCGGGAATGGTACCGGCGCTATTACCGGGACGACCGCCGTGATGGCCACTACCGTGACCGTCGCTACTACCGGGACTACCGTGACCGCCGCGACTGGGACGACCGTCGCCATGACCGGCGCCACGAGCATCGGCAAGAGCATCGGCAAGAGCATCG
>CAYQZN010000101.1:0-9230 GCA_964421805.1 uncultured Woeseiaceae bacterium | reverse complement strand
TCCTCAGCCAGGCGTACTGGATGGCGTTGGTGTCCTGGAACTCGTCCACCAGCAGATGGCGGAAGCGGCGCTGATAGTGAGCCAGCAGCTCCGGGTCGTTGCGCCAGAGCTCGTGCGCCCGCAACAGCAGCTCGGCGAAGTCCACCAGGCCGGCGCGGTCGCACTGCGCCTGATAGGCCCGGTAGAGCTCGATCATCCGGCGCCGGTTCGGGTCGCCGCCGTCGTCCAGGTGGTCCGGCCGCAGGCCCTCGTCCTTCTGGTTGTTGATGAACCACTGGACCTCCTTCGGCACCCAGCGGGACTCATCCAGCTCCATGCCGCGCAGCATGCGCTTTATCAGCCGCTGCTGGTCGTCGGAGTCGATGATCTGGAAGGACTGGGGCAGGCCGGCCTCGCGCCAGTGGCGGCGCAGCAGCCGGTGAGCGAGTCCGTGGAACGTACCGATCCACAGATGCTGCGCCGGCATGTCCAGCAGGCTCTCGATGCGGTTGCGCATCTCGTTGGCCGCCTTGTTGGTGAAGGTCACGGCGAGCAGGCTCTGGGGCGCGACGCCGCCCACACGGATCAGCCAGGCGGCGCGGTGCACCAGCACCCGGGTCTTGCCGCTGCCGGCGCCGGCGATCACCAGCACGGGTTCGTCGGCTGCGGTAACCGCTTCCCGCTGAGCGTCGTTCAACGGATCGATGATGGGCGTGACGTCCATGGACTCGCGTGGGTCGTGATGAGCTCGATGTACGAACGGCGGCGCGGCGGCAGCGGATGCCGGGAGCGGGCGCCGGGGGTGGGAGTATACCGGATGAGCCACCCGCGCTGGGGATGGCGGCGGGCGCCGGCAGTGGCCGGAGTCGGGTTAGACTTGGGCGCGCCGGTGGCGCGGGTCCCGCAGGGCGGGGCGGGGAGGAGACCGGCTGGAACAAGAAAGGGGACGCCATGGCCGTGCGCTGGCGGATCGCCATCATGCTGGCGGTCATCACGACCATCAACTACGTCGACCGGCTCAGTTTCGGCATGGTCATGCCGGTGGTCAGGGACGAGTTCGGCATCAGCGACCAGCACTACGGCTGGCTGACCTCGGCCTTCCTCGGCGCCTATGCGCTGGGCCAGCTGCTGACCGGCCCGGTCATCGACCGGCTGGGCACCCGCTTGTCCTTCACGCTGGCGGCCGCCCTTTGGAGCCTCTCCACGATGCTGCACGCCCTCGGGCGCGGGGTGGCGAGCTTCCTGGTGCTGCGTATCTCCCTCGGCCTCACGGAGGCTGCGAATTTTCCGGCCGCGCTGAAGGCGGTGGCCCAGTGGTTCCCCGCCAGCGAGCGCTCCACGGCCGTGGGCATTTTCATGCTGGGCGCCGGCGCCGGCTCCATCATCACGCCGCCGCTGGCGGCCGGGCTGATCGAGAACTTCGGCTGGGAGTGGGCATTCCTGGTGCCCGGCGGCATCGGCCTGGTCTGGGCCTGGTTCTGGCATCGCTGGTTCCGCCTGCCGGAGGACCACCCTCGCATCAGCCCCGCCGAACGCGATTTCATCCTCGCCGAGCGGGCTCCCCAGCAGGCCGGCGAGGGCTGGGCGGAGCTGCTGAAGCACCGGGAGTTCTGGGGTCTGATGATCTCGCGCTTCGTCAGCGACGGGCCGTTTTATTTCTTCGTCTTCTGGCTGCCGCTGTATCTGGCGGACGAGCGCGGCTTCAACCTGCGCGAGATCGGACTGTTCGCCTGGATACCGTTCGTGGCGGCGGATCTCGGCGCGTGGTTCGGCGGCTGGCTGTCCAGCCGCATCATCAAGAACGGGCGCAGCATCGACTTCTCGCGCAAGTTCGTCATCTGGCTGGGGGCGCTCCTGATGCTGGGCGCCATGCCGGCCGCCACCGCCGGCTCACCCTACGTCGCCATCGCGCTGATATCGCTGGGCATGTTCTCCATCCAGGTGAAGAGCTCGGTGTTCTTCACCCTGCCTTCGGACCTGTTCTCCGCCGGCCGCGTGGCGTCGGTATGGGGTGCGTACGGGGCCATCGGCAGCCTGGGCGCGGCGCTGTTCGCGCCCATGGCGGGCTGGCTCATCCAGAACTACTCCTACCGGCCGCTGTTCGTGGCGGTTTCCCTGCTGCCGATACTCTCGGCCGCGCTGCTGATGATCTTCGTGCCGCGGATCCGCCAGCTCTCGGCCGCCTGAGCCGGCCTCAGTCCGGTGCCTCGTCGTCGTTGCCGTTCTTGCGGCTGCCCTCCCCGTTCACGGCCTCGGTGAGCGCGGCCACCCGCCGCTCCAGCGCCTCGAGTTCGCGCTGCATGGCCGGCTTCTTCTCCTCGCCCGCTTCCTTGATGGCGGCCTCGAGCGCGGACTTCGCCGCCTGCTGCTCTTCCAGCTCCACCCGCAGGGATTCGCGCTCGCCCGCTTCCTCGGCCTTGTCGAATATGCGGTCCTCGGGCTTCTCCTCCGCGGGCGCCGGTTTCCCCGGCGTCGAAGCCCCATCCGCCTCCGGCGGCATGACCGGCACGCCGTCGCCGATGCGCCGCTGGTTCATGAACGCGGGCGAGACGATCTCGATACCGGCGCCGTGCAGCGTGTCCAGGATCGCGCGCCGGAGGTTGGAACGTGCCGTCAGCAGGTGCTTCACCTCCGCCAGGAAGCCCGACACCCGGTAGGTGACGGAGAAGTCACCCAGCTCGCGCACATGCACGAACGGCTCCTCCAGTCCCGATTCGGAGGCCGCCTCCTTCAGCAGCGTCTCTATGCGGCCGTGGGCGACGTCGTAACCGAGGGACAGCGAGGCCGAGATCATGGTGCCGGAGTAGTGCACGACGGTGACCGGATTCGTCACCAGGTAGAGGTTGGGGATGGTCGTGAGGTCGCGTTCCTCGGTCTGGATCTCGGTGTGGAACAGGCCCCGCTCGGTCACGCGGCCGAACTCCTCGCCGACGCTCACGAAGTCGCCGGGGCGGAAGCTCTTCACCATGCGCAGCATGAGGCCCGCCATGGCGTTGGACACGAAGGTGGTGGAAGACAGGGCGATGACGCCGGTGAGCACGATGCCGATCAGGCTCAGCACCTGGCCGCGGGTGCTGTCCGACATGGGCAGCAGCAGTACGACGAGCAGCAGCCCCGCCGCCGTCAGCAGCAGCATGATCAGTTGCCGGGGCAGGCGGGCCTCCGTGCCGAGGGGCTTGCGGGACAACAGCAGCCACTGGCCCAGCGCGAGCACCAGCGCCACGAATGCGATGGCCGCCAGCGCGGGGACGTAGTCGCCGAATGCCCCGATCAGGTCGCTCACGCCGCCGGACGCCGCGCCGCGACCGCCGCCGGCGGACCGGTGATCAACGCCGTCATCCCGGCCGCGGTCATGGCCACCGTACTAGATGCCCAGCTTCGCCAGCGTGTCCGCAATCTCCCGCAGCACGCGGTAGGTGCGCGGGTGTTCGGCCTGGAAATTGGTCGCCGACTCGCGCACCTGGTCGCTGAGCGCGTCGCCGCCTTCCGGCTCGGCTGTGGCCTCGCCGCCCTGATCGAGCAGCCGGTGGATGTCCTCGTCCACCTGGGTCAGCAGCCTGCGCATGTCCTCGTCCAGCTGACCGGAGCCCTCGAGCTCCCGGTGCAGCGTGCGGAGGTGATCCTTCAATCGGTCCTTTTCGGTCACTGGCCTGTCCGTCTGTCCGTGGGCTGTCCCGATTATGCCACGGCGGCGCGCCCTGCCCCGGCGGCGTCACTCATCCGAGCAGCTTCGGCGTCGCGAAGGGCATGATCAGGTTCAGCACGGCGTGGGCGATGACGCAGGCCTCGAAGCCCGTGCGGCGGAACAGCCACCCCAGCAGCAGTCCGGCCGGGAAGATCTGCGCGAACTTTACCCACTCCGGATCCACCCGGCCGATGTGCCCCACGGACCAGAGCGCGGACGAGAGGAAGATAGCGGCCCAGTAGCCGGCTGCGCCGCGGCCGAACAGCGCCGCGAAATAGTTCTGGATGCCCAGACGGAAGGTCAGCTCCTCGCCCAGGGACGTCACCACCAGGGCGGTCAGGAACCAGCCGAGGGCGGCACCTTCCGGCATCTGCCAGGGAGCGACCTCGCCGCCGCCGGCCGGCCCTGGTGCCGTGACGAGGAACAGGGCCGCGCTCCAGGCCGCGATGGCGAGCCCGCAGGCGATCCCCGCAGCCACGACGGCCGGGGCGCTGCGCCTGTCGCCGTCGGTCCGCGGACGCACCAGCGGCAGCGGCTTCAGCCCCAGCCTCTCGGCAGCGGCCAGTCCCACCACGGTCTCGGTCGCGGCGCGGACGATGAGTATGGCGGTGGCGGTCAGGTAGAACCACAGCGGCACCACCTGGCGCAGCTCGGATTCGATCAGGTAGACCGCCAGGTCCGCCGCCACCAGCAGCGTGGCCGCCGCGAGACCGTAGCGCAACCAGGGAGGTGCGAAGAGGCGGCGTTGCACCGCCTCCACGAACATCGCGATCAGGATCGCGATCAGTGTGACGTTCGCGGCGACGGCCAGTGCATCCATGTACCGGCGGTCCCTGCGTCCGGATCAGTAGTGGGGCGGCGGCTCGTCTCCCCGGGGTTCGTCCATGGGGCCCGAGTCCAGCTCGCCGATACGCTCGAGGGCCAGCGCCAGGCGGGACTCCAGACTCTCGATCATGCGCAGCTGGGTCGCAACCTCGCCGCTGAGAGTCTCGTTGGAGTCCTCCAGATAGGCAAGCTTGGCCTCAATGTTCTCGATCCGGTCTTCCGACATCAGTGCACGTGGCCGTGTTCCACTTCTTCCTCGGTGGCCTCGCGGACTTCCTGCACCTTGACGTCGAAATGCAGCACCTGGCCGGCCAGGGGATGGTTGGCATCGATGGACACGCCGTCGTCATGGACTTCCCGGACGGTGATGATCTGGGTCTGCCCGTTCGGCCCCTCGGCCTGGAACTGCATGCCGGGCTTGACCTCTTCGACGCCCTGGAAGGCGCTCATCGGGGCCTTCTGGATCAGGTCCGGGTTCACCGGGCCGTAGGCCTCTTCCGGCTGCACGGTCACCTGCACCTCGTCGCCCTCGGCCTTGCCGGCCAGCGCCTTCTCCAGTCCGGGGATGATGTTCTGCGCACCGTGCAGGTATTTCAGCGGCTCGCGGCCCGCGGAGCTGTCGAGCTCGTTCTTTTCGTCGTCGGTGAGGGTGTAGTCGATGGCGACGACGCGGTTTTCAGCAATCTTCACAGGGTTCTCCATGCTGCTCATCAGCGGGGCGGTCGCGGCCACACCGCTTCGTGGATTGTCACGCCCGCAGGCGCCGGCGCGATGCCGGTCCCCGGGCCACTGCCCGTAGGGTAACGTTTTCAGCGCCGTTATGCAGGCAGGCCGGGCCTTCCAGTCAGGCCAGCGCCCGGTACAGCAGGTCCAGGCACAGCACCGTCCCGAAGAGGTAGGTGCCGAGGGCGCCGAGGAAGCGCAGCGGGTGTGGGTGGCGCAGCGACGGCGCCAGCAGCATGCCCGCCACGATCATGTAGCGGCTGGCCGTGGCCCCGATCATGATCCACTGCAGCCAGACCGCGCTGGTGGCGGTGCCCGCCACCCATATCAGCAGCGCCAGCATGGGCGCGTACTCGATGGTGTTGCCGTGGGCGCGCACCAGCTTGTGCAGGATATCGGCGGGGTCGTCCGGGTAGCCGACTCCCGACTTCGCCCGCTGCCGCGCCAGCGACACTCCCAGTCCGAGCAGGAATACGAGCAGCCCCAGCAGGCCGATGCAGATCGCCATTACGGTCATCGTCGCACTCCCGCCGGCGGCTCAGCCGGCGTAGGAATAGGGGCCGCCGCGCTCCAGCGCCCGGCGGTAGGCCGGCCGCGCGTGCACGCGCTCGACGAAGGCGCGGATGCGGGGACAGGCGTCGCCGACGCCGCCCCGGGCCACCGCGGCCTCGAGGGGAAAGCTCATCTGCACGTCGGCGCCGCTGAGTTCCTCGCCGGCGAACCAGGGGCTGCGGCCCAGTTCTTCCTCGATGAAGCCCAGGTTCTGCTTCATGCGGGGCTCGATGAACGACTTCCTGACACCGGCGCCGATCAGGCCGCCGACGGGACGCAGCAGCAGCGGCATGGGCGGCTGCGACAGGCGCCCGAAAACCAGGCCCATCACGAACAGCGGCATCAGTGTGCCTTCGGCATAGTGCAGCCAGTAGGTATAGCGCAGGCGCTCGTCCGAGTCCGCCGGCGGGATCAGCCGGCCACCGCCGTGGCGCCCTATCAGGTATTCGATGATGGCGCCGGACTCTGCCACGACGCGGCCGTCTTCCTCGATCACCGGCGAATTGCCCAGCGGGTGCACCTCCCGCAGGGACTCGGGGGCGAGCATGGTCTTCGGGTCGCGCTCGTAGCGGCGGATCTCGTAGTCGGCGCCCAGTTCCTCGAGCAGCCACAGCAAGCGCTGGGAGCGCGAGTCTTCCAGATGATGGATGGTGATCATGTTCTCTCCTCGTTGCGGCACGCTGGCGACGGCACGGCAGCGCGCCGGCGCACAGGGTACCGCAACGGGAGACGTCAGTGCGCTCTCACCCGCTCCCGGAACTCACGGGTGGTGTTCACGTGCGGGAACGGCATGTCCGGCACCGCCACGCCGAGCGCCTGGCACAGCGGTTCCCAGCCGGCGCCCGTGGGCCAGTCGATGAGGCGTTCGGGCGGTACCGCGGCCCGCACCGCAGCATTGTGCCGCTCGTAGGCTTCCAGGCAGGCGTTGTCGTCCTCGAGCAGGTCAGTGAAACGCTCGCGCATGATCGCGTGGATCATGTCTCCCCACGGCGTGTCCTCGTCCTCTTCCATCGCCTGGAAGATGGTTGCCCGGGCGCTGAGGAGCCAGTCCTCGGCGCGGCGATGGGAGAGGAGAACGAAGGCATCCGGGAACGCCTCGGCGAGTTCCGGCCAGAACGCCGCCGCCGGCCAGTCCTCCGTGCCGGCGTAGTCGCCGAGGAAACGCTGCCAGTCGGGCATGCGCCCTGCCGCGGCCGCCTTCCACACGGTCTCGTGCTCCCGGTGCGCGAGGACCTCGTCCATGTCGTAGCAGCGTCCGCCGAGCAGGTGCTCGAGCGCCCGTTTCAGCGAATGGGTGCCCGTCCTGCCGACCCCCGCGCCGATGACGCGGATTCCTGTTGCCGACTCGTTCACTGGTTCCTCCTTCCGATGCCGGTCGGCGCGGGCGGGGAACCCCGGGCCGGGTGCCGGCGCTCTGTGGTGGCTGCCTCGTTACCCGCCAGTTTCGCTCCGCGGTCGCGGCGTGTAACTATGGGATTTACGCAAGATGCCGGGAGGGCAGCGCCGATGGCCGCAAGCCTGGCCGCAGATGCCGTACTCTTGCTGCACGCGGCATTCATCGTGTTCGTCGTGTGCGGCGGCCTGCTGGCGCTGCGCTGGCCGCTGGCGGCGGCAGTGCACCTGCCCTGTGCCGTCTGGGGGGCTGCCATCGAATTCACCGGCGGCGTCTGCCCGCTGACGCCGCTGGAGCAGCGCCTGCGGGCGGCTGCGGGCGAGGCGGGCTACAGCGGCGGTTTCATCGAGCACTACCTCCTGCCGCTGATCTACCCCGCCGGACTGACGCCGACGGTGCAGCTGGTGCTCGGCAGCGGGGTGATCGTCGTCAACCTGGTCGTTTACGGCCTGGTACTGCGATGCCGGCGGGCGGGCCGACGCGGCTCCTAGAAGCTGCGCTTCCCCTCCACGCTGATCTGCACGGTATCGAGGGAGTCGTCGCCGTCGAGGGGGAAGGCGACGTCGATGTGGATCACCTTCTCGGTGCCGCCGCGCGTAGGGGCGAGGCGCAGGCCGAAACCCGCGTCCTTCAGCAGCCCGAGACTGGCGCCGCCCACCGGGTTGTCGCCCCAGGTGCGGCCGATATCGGCGAAGACGGCGCCGCCCACGCGGAAGAAGCGCCATGGGTACCAGTCGGTGAAGTAGCGCTGCTCGATGGTGAAGACCGCGCTCGCCTCGCCGGTCTGGTAACGGATCGGGTAGCCGCGCAGCCCCCTGTCGCCGCCCAGCTGCAGCGGGTTGTCCAGGTCCAGGTTTTCGCTCACCGCGCCGTGCAGGGTCATGAAGAACAGCCGCTTCTCCGACTGCTTGTGGTAATAACGCACTGAGCCCCGCACCAGGCCGTTCTCGATGTTGCCGGATTCGAGCCGGGCCGAGGCCCGGGCGTCCAGCAGCAGCATGCGGTCGGCGGGCGTGCCGTAGCCGCGGCTGGCGGCGCCGGAGACGATCCAGGCATCGCGGTCCGCGCCGAACGACTCGTCGCTCCAGCCGATACTCGCGGACAGCCGCGTGCCGAGGAAGAAGTCCTCGGTGCGGCCGATCTGGTCGTGGTTCGTGGTCTCCGTGTAACGGTCCTCGATGATCTCGACGCCGATATAGGGATAGACGAGCTTGCGGTCCTCCGGCACCGGCCCGGCCCGCACGGGATCGTCGGGCGGGCCGAACACGTTGTCGTCATAGACCACGCCCGCGCGCCAGCGGCGGGTCCAGCCGCCGCTGAGTCCCGCAGACCAGCCGTACCACGCGTGCAGCAGGTCCTCCTCGTGGCGGTAGTCGACCACCTCGTCGCCGAGTTCGTACAGCGATTCCTCCCGGTCGTCGGTGAAACCGGTGAAGCCGCCGGCCCAGCGCGTATCCAGGGCATAGAACGGCCGCCAGATGCTGAGGGCCTGGGTGGAGCCGTCCGTGTTGTCCGAATAACTGAGATCGAGGGAGATCCAGTTGCGCCCGAGCTGGCGGTCGGAATAAGTGATGCGGCGCGAGTCCCGGTCGACGTCGCTCTCGAACTCCAGCGCGATGGTCGCGCCACTGCCGAGGAAGTTCTGGTCCTCGACGCCCAGCAGCGTGCGGTTCTCGCCGCCGGAGCGCGACAGCGACAGCGAGGGCTCCAGCGTCCACACGTCGCGGGTACGCACCAGCACGTCCACTTCGCCGTCCTCGTAGGCCACCGGCACCACCAGCGCATCGAACAGGAAGCCGTTGCCGCGCAGGATCCGCTCGGATTCGGCGAGCAGGCGCGGGTCGTACGGATCGCCGCTAGAGAACAGCAGCTGGCTGGTGATGACCGAGGGCCGGGTCAGCGGGTGCAACCGGTTGGCCAGCCGGTACAGCGCCTTGTCCTCCTCCGCCTGGCTCGTGTCGAAGATCTGCTGGCGGTCCAGGCGGACCTCGCCGATCACCGCTCCCATGGCCACGAGTTCCTCGTCGCTCGGCAGGCTCTCGGGGCGTTGGTAGCTGAAGGCGGGCTCGGGCT
>CAYQZN010000100.1:0-9334 GCA_964421805.1 uncultured Woeseiaceae bacterium | reverse complement strand
GACGGCGCTGCCAGTCGCGGATGATCTTGTCCAGATCAGCCGGGCCCTGATCTCGTCCTCCCCAGGGGTCATTGGGGCCCTTGGAGCCCTTGGGATCGTTGCCGTCACCAGATTCGTTCCAGGCCATGTGCTTCGTTCAATCCTCTGCCGGCGTTACGACGCCGCGCGTTGTTCGACGCCCGCCCCGCCTTCCTCGTGGTAAGGCTCGAGACGGTCCCCGGCGATATTCTCATGGGCACAGAAGCGGGCGAAATCTGTCGCATCCATGTCCAGCTCCAGCCACCACCCGCCGTCCTCGGCGGGCTCCTCTTCCACCACGGCGCCCGCGCCGTAGAGTACGGAGCGCTGGCGCCCTTCCGAAAGCGCGAGCCGCAGCCTGCCGCTTACACGGCGGGAACGGAACTTTACCCGGAGGGCTTCCAGCAGCAAATCCAGACCCTCGCCCGTGCGGGCGGAGAGCCAGACACCGCGTGGATTGCCATTATTGCCGTCATCATCGAACTCCAGCCGCGGCCGGCGCCCGAGAATATCGATCTTATTGTACACCCTGATCTGGGGCACATCCTGCGCACCGATCTGCTCCAGCACCTCGTTGACCTGGCGGACGCGCGGCAGGCGCTGCGGATCGCTGGCGTCGATCACGTGGAGGATCAGGCTGGCATCCCGGGTCTCCTTCAGGGTCGAGCGGAATGCAGCCACCAGCTCGTGAGGCAGATCGCGCACGAAACCGACCGTATCGGCCAGCACGACCTCGCTGGCGTCGGGCAACTCGAGGCGCCTCAGGGTCGGATCCAGCGTGGCGAACAGCTGGTCCGCAGCGTAGACCCGCGCTTCCGTGAGCCGGTTGAACAGCGTCGACTTGCCGGCATTGGTGTAACCCACCAGCGCGACCGTCGGGACCTCGCTGCGCAGGCGGTTGCGCCGGCCGAGTTCGCGCTGACTGTCAACCTTCTCCAGTCGCGCCTGGATGCGCCGGATGCGGTCCTGGATCAGCCGACGGTCGGTCTCGAGCTGGGTCTCGCCCGGCCCGCGCAGCCCGATGCCGCCCTTCTGGCGCTCCAGGTGCGTCCAGCCGCGGACGAGCCGGGTGGCGATATGACGAAGCTGCGCGAGTTCCACCTGCAGCTTGCCCTCATGGGAGCGCGCACGCTGGGCGAAGATGTCCAGGATCAGGCCGGTGCGATCGAGCACGCGGCAGCGCAGGCGGCCCTCCAGGTTCCTTTCCTGGCTGGGCGAGAGGTCGTGACCGAAGATCACGAGCTCAGCGCATTCCGCGGCGACGCGCTCGGCCAGCTCCTCGACCTTGCCGCTGCCGATCAGGTAGCGGGGTTCGGGCGAGCGCCGGGAGACGTCGACGGTGTCCAGCACGTCGGCACCGGCGGACAGCGCCAGCTCCCTGAGCTCCTGGCACTCCTCCGGGTCCGGCGCGGCACCGAACTCAACATTGACCAGAATCGCACGCTCGCCGCTCTTCGGGCGTTCAAACAAGTGGAACCTCCGGGGAGAACGTGCTGCTCCGCTCAGTCAGCGTCATCCCCACCTTCGTCGGCAGCGGGAAGACGGACGTTGCGCGACGGTACCACCGTCGAGATGGCGTGCTTGTACACCATCTGATTGACACTGTTCTTCAGCAATACGACAAACTGATCGAACGAATCGATCTGTCCCTGCAGCTTGATGCCGTTCACCAGGTAGATGGATACCGGCACCTTTTCCCTGCGCAGGATATTCAGAAACGGATCTTGCAAAGACTGGCCCTTGGCCATCCTCCTACTCCTTATTGTTATCGTTGTCCCGTCGGCCTCTGCCCGCCGCCGCGTCCTGGGCGCGGACAAACCGGTACTGGTGTCTAAACCCAAGCAGACACGGCGGCAGCATACCACAGGCCGGCGCCGGTCAGGGGCCGTCGGGACCACCGATATGTGCCTCTACAGCTGCCGATATGCGGCCTGGCGTGCCCGGATCAAGGGGGTCCAGACATTCCGCATCATCGTCCCCGCGGATCCAGGTGTGCTGACGCTTGGCAAGACGGGCCGTCGCGACCTCCGCTTCCCGGCGGGCCTCGGGGAGCGTCGTTTCACCGCACAAGTGGCGCACCAGCTGCCGATAGCCGACCGCGCGCAGGGCGGGGGCATCGGCGGTGAGCCCGGGCCGGGCCAGCAGTGCCTCGACCTCGGCGACGAAGCCGGCCTCGAGCATCGCCTCCAGCCGCAGCCGTATCCGCTCCCGCAGCACCTGCCGATCCCCGAACACCAGCGCCAGGCGGACGAAGCGCCCGGCAGGCGGCGACTGCGGGGGCTCCCGGTGCCAGGCGGACAGCGGCCGTCCGCTCAGCTCCCAGACCTCGAGAGCCCGCTGGATGCGTTGCGCATCGCCGGGCTCGACGCGCGCCGCCGTCTCGGGGTCGACCCGGGCAAGTTCGCCGTGCAGCGCGCGCCAGCCAAGCGCACGCGCGCGGGTGTCGATGGCAGCGCGCACCGCCGCGTCACGGCCGGGCAGCTCGGCCAACCCGCGGCTCAGCGCCCGGAAATAGAGCATGGTGCCGCCCACCAGCAGGGGGATGCGGCCGGCTTCGCGTATCTCGCGGATCGCGCGCAGCGCGTCGCGCCGGAAATCGCCCGCCGAATAGGTCTCCTCGGGGTCGAGGATGTCGATCAGCCGATGAGGCGCCTCGGCCAGCACGCCGGCAGGGGGCTTGGCGGTGCCGATGTCCATGCCCCGGTACACCATCGCCGAATCGACGCTGACGATCTCCACCGGCAGGCGCCGCGCGATTTCGACGGCGATGTCGGTCTTCCCGGCCGCGGTCTGCCCCATCAGGCAGATCACGGGACCACTGCTCACGGGACCGGCGGGGGCGCGCTCTGCAGCACCGCGATTCACTGTCCCCGCAGAAACAGCCGGTCGAGCTCGCGCAGGCCCAGCGCCGTCCAGGTCGGCCGCCCGTGGTTGCATTGATCGGCGCGCTCGGTGGTCTCCATGGCACGCAGCAGGGCATTCATCTCCGGCACCGTCATGGAGCGGTTGGCGCGGACCGAATGGTGGCAGGCCATGGTGGCGAGCAGCTCGTCCACGTGGCCGGCGATGCGGCCGCTGGTGCCGTGCTCGGCGAGGTCAGCCAGCACGTCACGGACCAGCTCCTCCGCGGCGGAGGCGGCCAGCAGCGACGGGATCTCCCTGATCACGACCGACTCCGGGCCGTGGCGATCCAGCACGAGGCCGACCTCAAGAAACTGTGCCGCATGGTGCTCTGCCAGGTCCGCTTCGGCCCGGGAGACCTCCACCGCACGGGGCACCAGCAGCGGTTGCCGCACCACGTTGCGGTCGTCGAACGCCCGCTTCAGACGCTCGTAGGTGATGCGCTCGTGGGCGGCGTGCATGTCCACGAGTATGAGCCCGTCGGCGTTCTCGGCGAGGATGTAGACGCCGTGCAGCTGGGCCAGCGCGTAGCCGAGCGGCGGCACGGCGCCGGCCGCCGGAGTCTGCGGCCGCGTCGCCGCCCCGTCGACATCGCCGGTGCCCGACAGCGCCGCGTAGGCGGCCAGCGGCTCTGCGGCGCCCGCCCCCCCGGCCGGCCAGTCGGCGCTCGACAGCGGCATGGGCGACTGGCGGAACTCCGGCAGCGTCGCCGGGGCCGCCACCGCCGCGGCAGCCGGGCGCGCGCCAGGCCGGGTCTCGGCCAGCGCCTCCTCGATGCTGCGGAAGACGAACTCGTGCACGCTGCGCGAGTCACGGAAGCGGACCTCGTGCTTGGCGGGATGGGCGTTCGCATCCACCCGCGCCGGGTCCAGACTGACGCTGATCACGTAGGCCGGGTGGCGGCCGTGGAAAAGCACGTCCCGGTAACCGTGCCGCACGGCGTGCATGAGTACCTTGTCACGCACCGCCCGCCCGTTCACGTAGCTGTACTGCAGATCGGCCTGGCTGCGGGAATAGGTCGGCAGGGCCAGCCAGCCGGCCAGCGCGATGCCCTGCGCCTCGCGTTCCACCTCGATGCACTCCGCCGCGAAACGCTCGCCCAGCACCTGGGACAAGCGCCGCAGCCTGCCTGCCCCGTCCGTGGCGGCCGGCAGGTGCATCACGCTGCGCCCGTTGTGGCTCAGGGTGAACTGCACATCGAAGCGGGACAGCGCGAGCCGGCGCAGCGCCCGGTCGATATGCTGGAACTCCGTCTTCTCGGTGCGCAGGAAGCGCCGCCGGGCCGGCGTATTGAAGAACAGGTCCCGTACCTCGACGGTGGTCCCTTCCGGATGCGCCGCCGGGACCGGCTCCGACACGACACCGTTGTCGGCGCCTACGCGCCAGGCGGTCCCGGCGCCGGCCGCGCGGGAGGTGAGCGACAGGCGGGACACCGACGCGATGCTCGGTAACGCCTCGCCGCGGAAACCGAGCGAAGCGACGGCCTCGAGGTCGTCCAGGCTGTCGATCTTGCTGGTGGCATGGCGGGCGAGTGCCAGCCCGACCTCGGCCTCGGTGATACCGGCGCCGTCGTCCCGCACCCGGATCAGACGCGCGCCGCCCGCCTCGATGTCCACCTCGATGCGCCGCGTGCCGGCGTCGAGGCTGTTCTCCACCAGTTCCTTGACCACGGAAGCCGGCCGCTCGACGACCTCGCCGGCGGCGATCTGATTCACCAGGTGTTCGGGTAGTACTCGGATGGCCATAATTCGGGTGCCGGGCGCAACCGTAGGCCCGTGCGCGGATTCTGTCACAAAGCTCCGACCGCCCGCCAGGCGGGCGGCTCGCCGCACGATCGGGCAGGTCAGCCGTCGGAGGGGATGCGCAGCACCTGGCCGGTACGGATCCGGTCGCCGGCGAGATTGTTCACGGCGCGGATGGACGAGACGCTCACGTTGTAGCGAGTCGCGATCTCGCTCAGCGTGTCGCCGCGGGAGATCACGTGCTTGACCTCCGGCTCGCGGCCCTCGCGAACGGCCTGAGCCACCCAGGAATCCGGCGGCGGATTGGCGTAGAAGTAGTTGCGGATGCCGCGGAGGATAGCGCCTGCCAGCCGGGCCTGATGATCCCGATCCTTGAGCTTGCGCTCCTCGCTGGGATTCGAGATGAACGCCGTCTCCACCAGAATGGAAGGCACGTCCGGTGACTTCAGCACGACGAAGCCGGCCTGCTGCACGGTACGCTTGTGCACGGTGCCCACCTTGGCGAGTTCGTCGATCACCTTCTTGCCCACCTCCATGCTGGCGCCCAGCGAGGCGTTCTGGGACAGGTCCAGCAGCACCGAGGCGATGTCGTCGTCCCTGTCGGAGAGCGCGACGCCGCCAATCAGGTGGGTGTTGTTCTGCTCGGCGAGGCGGTGGGCGGCCTCATCGCTGGCGCCTTTCAGGGACAGCACCCACACGGAGGAGCCGCGCGCACGCTTGTCCCGCACGGCATCGGCGTGGATGGAGACGAAAAGGTCGGCGCGGTTGCCACGCGCATACTCCATGCGCTCTCGCAGCGGTATCAGACTGTCGTCCTTGCGCACGAGCACGGCCCGCATGCCCGGCTCGGCGTCGATCCTGGCGGCGAGCTTGCGGCCGATGGCGAGTACGACGTCCTTCTCGCGGGTCCGGCCCTGACCGATGGCGCCCGGATCCCGTCCGCCGTGGCCCGGGTCGATGGCGATCACCAGGTCCCGGGGCTGGGCGTCCGGGCGCGGGCGCACCGTCTTGACGGGCTCCGGGATGCCGGTCTCCGCCAGGTCGATGACCAGGCGGTCACCGTAGCGGCCATAGGGTCCGGCGCTGAAGCTGCGCGGGCGCACGGAGCGCTCCAGGTCGAGCACGATGCGCAGGTCGTCGCCGTCGCGGCGCGCGGCGCGGATGCCGCGGACGTAGCCCGTGCCTTGCGGCAGCGTGGCGAGCCGTTCGGCGAGCCGGCTGTTGCGCACGTCAACCACCACCCGGTCCGGCCGGGGCAGCGTGAACAACGTGTGATCGGCCGGGGCGCTGAGATCGAGGACGACCCGGGTCTTGCCCTCTTCCGACCACACACGGATGTCCTCGACGGTGGCCGAGGACGCGGGTAGGGCCAGCAGACACAGCGCCGTGCAGACCGCCGAAAGCAAAAATGGAATCCCCAGTCGCTGCATAGACCCGGCCACCGTGCGCAATGGACATAAGGCCGTCCCAGTATACTCATCCGTAACGGAATTCCAAGGGGTTTTTCGTTGGATAACCAGCCAGATACGGCGACTACTTGAAGTGGGAAATCGACTGCTCCATGGCGCCCGCGAGCAGCGCGCCGGTGGGGCTGAGCGCCTCCAGGCGGGCGCGCCGGCCGCCGTCGGCGTGGGTCAGCCGGATCACGAGGTCGGCTCTGGCCGCCAGCTCCGGCGCCCGCTCCGGCCATTCCACCAGCGAGATCGCGCCCTCGATGTCCCGCCAGCCGAGATACTCGAGTTCCTCCGCATCCGCGATGCGGTACAGGTCCAGGTGGAAGAGGCGCGTGCCGTCGATCTCGTAGGGCTCGACCAGGGTGTAGGTGGGGCTGGGCACGGGTCCCGCGTGCCCGGCCGCCCGCAGGAGCCCGCGCACCAGGGTGGTCTTGCCGGCACCGAGTTCGCCCTGCAACAGGATCAGGCAAGTGATCTCGCCCAACCCGCAGAGCGCGCGGGCCAGCACCCCGCCCAGTGCCTCGGTGGCCGCGGTATCCGGTAGCTCAGCGCTCAGGGATTCACCCACGCCCGTATCCCGGCGATGAGATCTCCCGCGACCAGGCCGCGCTCGCCGCCGCCGGCGGCGGCGTCGCCGGCCAGCGCATGCACCAGCACTCCGGCTTCCGCCGCGCTGCGGGCTTCGAGGCCCTGGGCCAGCAGGGCGCCCACGATGCCCGTCAGCACGTCGCCCATGCCGGGCGACGCCATGCCCGGATTGCCGTCGGTGCAGATCGACGGCAATCCGCCATCGCTGGCCGCCACGAGGGTGCCGGCGCCTTTCAATACCGCGACGCCGCCATAGCGGGCGCTGATGGCCGCCGCGGCCGCCATCCGTCCGGCCTGCACCTCCGCGGTCCCGGTCTCCAGCAGCCGCGCCGCCTCGCCGGGATGGGGGGTCAGGATCCAGTCGTCGCTGCGCCGCGGCGCCTCGGCGAGGAGATTGAGAGCATCGGCATCGAGGACCGCCGGCAGACCCGAAGCCAGCGCCGCCGCAAACATCTCGCGGCTCCAGGTGCCGGTTCCCAGCCCGGGCCCGAGGGCCAGGTGGGTCGCACGGGAGATCAGCGGCTCCAGGTCAGCGGCCCGCTCCACGCCGCGGCACATGAGCTCCGGCCGGCCGCCGGTGACGACCGCGGCATGATCGGAGTGCGTGGCGATCGTCACCAGGCCGGCACCGGTGCGCAGCGCGGCCTCCCCCGCCAGGCGCACGGCGCCGCCCATGCCCGGCGAGCCGCCCACGATCAGGAGATGACCGAACAGTCCCTTGTGCGCCGTACGCGGACGCCGGGGCAGGAGGCGCGCCAGCGTGGTCTCACTCAGCCGCCGCAGCACGGGCTCCGCCGCATCCGCGCACCCGGGGGGCACGTCGAGGTCGGAGTAGCGCAGCCGGCCGCAGAGATCCGGGCCGGCGCCGGTAACGAGACCGGCCTTCAGCCCCACGAAGGTCGCGGTGGCATCGGCCTCGACAGCGGTGCCGCGGATGCGACCGTCGTCGGCATCGAGGCCGGAGGGGATGTCCACGGCGAGGACCGGCAGATCGGCCTCGTTGATGGCATCGACGGCCGCTGCGAAGCGGCCGTCGACGTCCCGGGTCAGGCCGGTGCCCAGGATGGCGTCGACCACCAGATCCGCCTCGGCCAGCAGCGCCGGCTGCCACTCCACGGCCTCGCGGCCGTCAGACGCGAAGTCCTGCCAGGCGCGGGCCGCATCGCCGCCGAGCGACGACGGCGGCACCAGAGCGGCGACCACCACGTGATAGCCCTCTTCCCGGGCCAGCCTGGCCAGCACGTAGCCGTCGCCCGCATTGTTGCCCGCCCCGCAGACCACCAGCAGGCGGTTCGCGGACGGAAATTCGGCCTCGAGCGCCGCGAGCAGCGCGGTGCCGGCCCGGCACATGAGTGTGTAACCGGGGATGCCCTGGCGCTCGATCGCACAGCGATCCAGCGCGCGGACGCCCTCGGCGTCGTAGACTGTCAGCGGCAGTGTCTTCAGTAGAGGATCCATGGCCGCCATTATACTGGGACCAGGCAGTGAACCGCCCCATCCTTATGCTTCCCCGCCGCCGATGAGCGCAGACCGGACAGACAGCACACCGCAGATGTCGGAGCTCGCCGCACGTATCCGCGCGTGGGCGGAGGAACTCGGCTTCCAGCAGTGCGGTATAGCCAGGCCCGAACTGGCCGCGGACGAGGCCCGGCTCGCGCGCTGGCTGGCCGAGGGGCGTCACGGCACGATGCACTACATGGAGAAGCACGGCACCCGGCGCAGCCGCCCCGCGGAACTGGTGCCCGGCACGGTGAGAGTGATCTGTGTGCGCATGGACTATCTGCCGGAGCAGGCCGCGGATGCGCGTCGTCTGCTGGACCATCCCGCCCGGGCCTATGTCTCCCGCTACGCCCTCGGACGCGACTACCACAAGGTGCTGCGCCGGCGGCTGCAGAGACTGTCCGAGCGAATCCGCGCCGAGGTCGGCGAGTTCGGCTACCGGGTATTCGTGGACAGCGCGCCGGTGCTCGAGAAGCCGCTGGCACGAAACGCCGGCCTCGGCTGGATCGGCAAGCACACGAACCTGCTCAACCGGGATGCCGGCTCCTGGTTCTTCCTTGGCGAGATCTACACGGACCTGCCGCTGCCCGCCGACGAGCCCGTCACCGATCACTGCGGCACCTGCCGGGCCTGCATCGACGTCTGCCCCACCGGCGCCATCACCGCGCCCTATGAGCTGGACGCCCGCCGCTGCATCTCCTATCTCACCATCGAGCTGCGTGATTCCATCCCGGAGGAATTCCGCGCTGCCATCGGCAATCGCATCTACGGCTGCGACGACTGCCAGCTCTTCTGCCCCTGGAACAAGTTCGCGCAGCTCACCCGGGAGGACGACTTCGCTCCGCGCCACGGCCTGGACGGCATCGGGCTCGCGGAGGCGTTCCTGTGGAACGAGCAGGAGTGGCTCTCGCGCATGGAAGGCAGCGCCATCCGCCGCATCGGTCACGAGTGCTGGCTGCGCAACGTGGCGGTGGCGCTCGGCAACGCGGACAGCACGGCCGAGGTACTGGATGCGCTGCGGGCCAGAGCGGATCATCCGTCTGCCATGGTGCGTGAGCATGTCGACTGGGCGCTCGCCCGCCACGGGGCTACCCTGTCCTGACGAAACCACCGGCCTGACGAAACCACCGG
>CAYQZN010000099.1:0-9539 GCA_964421805.1 uncultured Woeseiaceae bacterium | reverse complement strand
GGTCTTCGAGGACTTCCTCGCCGACTACCGGGCCGGCTACACGCCGAACCCGGACATCCTCTGCAACCGGGAGATCAAGTTCGGGGTGTTCCGCGAGTACGCGCGGCGGCTCGGCGCGCAGCTGATCGCCACCGGCCATTACGCGCGTGTCGAGCACAGCGACCCGCCCCGGCTGCGGAAGGGCGCCGATCCCGGCAAGGACCAGAGCTATTTCCTGCACCAGGTGGCGGCGGAGGCTCTCGCTGCCACCCTGTTCCCGCTGGGGGCGCTGACCAAGGCCGAGGTGCGCCGCCTCGCCCGGGACCATGGCCTGGCCACCCACGACAAGCGCGACAGCACCGGCATCTGCTTCATCGGCGAGCGTCCCTTCCGTGAATTCCTGTCCCGCTACGTCGCGGCGGAGCCCGGCCCCATCGTGGACGAGGCCGGCCGCGAGATCGGCCGACACCACGGTCTGCCCTACTACACGCCCGGCCAGCGCCAGGGGCTCGGCATCGGCGGCCGGCGTGAGGCCGGCGACGCGCCCTGGTACGTCGCCGCGCGGGATTTCGCGGCCAATACCCTGATGGCAGTCCAGGGAAGCGATCACCCGCTCCTCTACAGCGAATCCCTGAGCGCCGGCGCGGTGCACTGGATCGGCGGCCCGCCGGCGGAGCTGGCCGACGGCGGCACCCTGACCTGCCGCGCAAAGGTGCGCTACCGCCAGGCCGACCAGCCCTGCTGCGTGCACCGGGCCGCCGGGGGCGAGCTCGAGGTGAATTTCGACGCGCCCCAGCGCGCGGTCGCTCCGGGGCAGTTCGTGGTGTTCTACCAGGACGACGTCTGTCTCGGCGGCGGGCGCATCCGGGGGGTGCGCGGAACAGGCCGGGATCGGGGCCACGGAGAAGCGGGAGACGGGCGGCAGCTGGCCGCCCGCGGACGGCGCGCCGCCTCCTGATCCGTTATAATTGCGGGCTCTGGATCAACCACTTTCCAACCGGCTGCCCGTCACACGGCCCTGTTGCAATTCACCGGAGGATTTATGAAGGACAGCTTCGGCGCTCGTTCGACGCTCGAGGTCGGCGGCAAGCAATACGAGATTTTCAGGCTCGACGCCGTCAGCGAAGGGCACGTCGCCCGACTCCCTTACTCGCTCAAGATCCTGCTCGAGAACCTGCTGCGGCACGAGGACGGCCGTGACGTCACCCGCGAGGACATCGAGGCGCTGGCCAACTGGGACCCGAAGGCCGAGCCCAGCCAGGAGATCTCCTTCACGCCGAGCCGGGTGATCCTGCAGGACTTCACCGGTGTGCCGGCGGTAGTGGATCTCGCCGCCATGCGCGACGCGGTGGTCGGCCTCGGCGGCGAGGCCGCGGACATCAATCCCCTGTCGCCGGCGGAGCTGGTGATCGACCATTCCGTCCAGGTGGACCGCTACGGCACCGCGAACGCGCTGGACCTGAACAACAAGATCGAATTCCAGCGCAACAAGGAACGCTACTCGTTCCTGCGCTGGGGCCAGAGTGCCTTCGACAACTTCAAGGTGGTGCCCCCCAACACGGGCATCGTCCACCAGGTGAACCTGGAGTATCTGGCCCGGGTGGTGTTCGAGAAGGAGACCGACGGCAAGCTCGCCGCGTATCCGGATACCCTGGTGGGCACCGACTCCCACACCACGATGGTCAACGGCCTCGGCGTGCTCGGCTGGGGCGTCGGCGGCATCGAGGCCGAGGCCGCCATGCTCGGCCAGCCCATCACCATGCTCATCCCGCAGGTGATCGGCTTCAAGCTGAGCGGCCGCCTGTCCGAGGGCACCACCGCCACGGACCTGGTGCTGACGGTCACCGAGATGCTGCGCGAGAAGGGCGTGGTCGGCAAGTTCGTCGAGTTCTTCGGCGACGGTCTGGCCCACCTGCCACTGGCCGACCGGGCCACCATCGGCAACATGTCGCCGGAATTCGGCTCCACCTGCGCCATCTTCCCCATCGACGGCGAGACGGTGCGCTACCTCGAACTCTCCGGCCGCGACCCGGCCCACATCGAGATGATCAAGGCCTACGCGAAGGAACAGGGCCTGTGGCGCGAGGAAGGCGAGCCGGACGGCTACTACACGGACGTGCTCGAGCTTGACCTGGGCGACGTGGAGCCCAGCCTGGCGGGCCCGAAACGGCCCCAGGACCGCATCCCGCTGAAGAACGCCAAGACCCGTTACCGGGAGGTCCTCGGTCCCATGGTCGAGGAGCGCGGCGACAAAGGCAGCGGCGAAGCGCAGGTGAACATGGAGGGCCAGGAGTTCGCGATGAGCGACGGCGCCGTCCTGATCGCCGCCATCACGAGCTGCACCAACACCTCCAATCCGGCGGTGATGGTGGGCGCCGGCCTGCTGGCCCGCAACGCCCGCGAGCGGGGCCTGACGGTGAAGCCGTGGGTCAAGACCAGCCTCGCCCCCGGCTCCAAGGTGGTCACCGACTACCTCGAGAAGTGCGAGCTGATGGACGACCTGGATGCGCTGGGCTTCTATCTGGTGGGCTACGGCTGCACCACCTGCATCGGCAACTCCGGTCCGCTGAAGGACGAGATTCACGAGGCCGTCGAGTCTTCCGGCCTGGTGGGCTGCAGCGTGCTCTCCGGCAACCGCAACTTCGAGGGCCGCATCCATCCCCTGGTGAAGATGAACTTCCTCGCCTCGCCGCCGCTGGTGGTCGCCTACGCCATCGCCGGCACCATGGACGTGGACATCTACGCCGATCCCATCGGCGAGGACGCCGACGGCAAGCCGGTCTACCTCAAGGACATCTGGCCGTCCCAGAAAGAGATCCAGGAAATGATCCTGCAGAACATCGACTCCGAGATGTTCCGTTCGAGTTACGCGGAGGTCTTTGCCGGCGACGAGAACTGGAACGGGCTGGACGTGCCCGAGGGCGAGATCTACACGTGGGACGAGGATTCCACCTACGTGAAGAACCCGCCCTACTTCGAGGGCATGAGCGCCGAGCCCGCCGACATCGCCGACATCGGCGGCGCCCGGGTGCTGGCCCTGCTCGGCGACTCGGTCACCACCGACCACATCTCCCCGGCCGGCAGCATCGCCAAGGACAGCCCGGCGGCGGAATACCTGCAGGCGCAGGGCGTGGAGCCGGGGGACTTCAACTCCTACGGCTCGCGCCGCGGCAACCACGAGGTGATGATGCGCGGCACCTTCGCCAACATCCGGCTGCGCAACGAGCTCGCGCCGGGCACCGAGGGCGGCTGGACCCGCCATCAGCCTTCGGGCGACGAGATGAGCATCTACGACGCTTCCCTGCGCTACCGGGAAGACGACGTGCCGCTGGTGGTCATCGCCGGCAAGGAATACGGCACCGGCTCCTCCCGTGACTGGGCGGCCAAGGGCACCCTGCTGCTGGGCGTGAAGGCGGTCATCGCCGAGAGCTTCGAGCGCATCCACCGCTCGAACCTGATCGGCATGGGCGTGCTGCCACTGCAGTTCAGGGAAGGCGAGAACGCGGAGAGCCTCGGGCTGGACGGCACCGAGACCTATGACATCACCGGACTGGCCGGGCGCTCCGGCAAGACGGTGAAGGTCACCGCCACGCCGGCCGAGGGCGAGCCGATCGAGTTCGAGGCCATCGTGCGCATCGACACGCCGAAGGAGCAGGACTACTACGCCCACGGCGGCATCCTGCACTACGTCCTGCGCCAGCTTGCCGGCAGCCCGAAGGCGGCCTGATCGCGATCCGGCCTGATCGCGATAGCGATAGCGACGACACGACGATCGGCACGCCCGTCCCACCGATCCCCGCAGCGCTCGTCCGGGCGCTGCGGGAGTCGCGGCACCTGATGGTGCTGTGCGGCTCCGGCGTCTCCGCGGAGAGCGGCGTGCCGACCTTCCGCGACGCGATGACCGGGCTGTGGGAGCGCTACGACCCCATGCAGCTCGCCACCCCGGAGGCCTTTGCCGCCGATCCCGCGCTGGTCTGGCAGTGGTACCAGTGGCGCCGCCGCCTCGTCCACGACGTGGAGCCGAACCCGGCCCACTACGCGCTGGCGGAGCTGGAGACACTGGTGCCCCGGCTCACCCTGGTCACCCAGAACGTGGACGGCCTGCATCAGCGGGCGGGCAGCGACGACGTGGTGGAGTTCCACGGCAACCTGCTCACCGACATCTGCTCGGCGTCCGGCTGCGGCTTTCGCGGCGAGGGCGCCGAACCCGGGGACGAGGCGAGCGGACCGCCGCCCTGCCCCGCCTGCGGCGCCGGACTGCGCCCGGCGGTGGTCTGGTTCGGCGAAGCCATCCCGGAGGACGCGCTGGATCGTGCGTTCACCGCCGTGGCCGACTGCGACCTGTTCTTCTCGGTGGGAACCTCGTCGCTGGTCTACCCGGCGGCGGGCCTCGCCGAGCAGGCGCTGGAGGCCGGCGTGCCGGTGGTCGAGATCAATCCCAACCCGACGCCGCTCACCCGGGCGGCGGATCATGTAATCTCGGCACCGGCGGGAACCGTTCTGCCCGCCGTGGTCGAATCACTGCAGCAGGCGGAACACGAGCACTGAAGGAACAAGGGAAGCGTCAATGGTCCTGGAGAAACTGAAGCCCGGCAATCTGCCGGCCGGCGCGCGTAACGCCGGACTGATCGTCCTCGGCGTGCTCCTCGTGTTCATGCTGGGGCTGTCCTGGTACTGGTCGCGCACGCCCGATCTCTTCTGGGTGAATGCCGAGATCGACGGCGAGCGGGCGCCGGTGGGCTACGCCACGGCGGACACGCTGATCCGGGTGGCCGATACGCTGCTCGAGAAGCCCGGCGGCTACCTGACCAACGACGTCGCGCCGCCGAGCGTGTTCCTGGACAACATCCCCAACTGGGAATTCGGCGTACTCACTCAGGTGCGGGACCTGGCGCGCGTGATGCGCAACGACTACAGCCGCTCCCAGTCCCAGTCCACCGAGGACCCGGACCTGGCCGTGGCGGAGCCGAAATTCTTCTTCGACAACAACTCCTGGATACTGCCCACCACCGAGAGCCAGTACCGGGAGGCTATCGCCGGTTTCAAGAGCTACCGCGACCGGCTCACCGGCGCGGAGACGCCCGAGGCCCGCTTCTTCGCCCGCGCGGACAACCTGCGCGAATGGCTGGCCCAGATCGAGAAACGCCTCGGCAGCCTGTCCCAGCGGCTCACCGCCAGCGTCGGCCAGAGCCGGGTCAACACGGACACTGCCGGCGAGCCCGCGGCGGCCGTCAGCCCGGGCGGCGGCGACGAGGTCATCGTGAAGACGCCGTGGCTGGAGCTCGACGATGTGTTCTTCGAGGCCCGTGGCAACGCCTGGGCACTGATCCACTTCCTGCGCGCCGCCCAGATCGACTTCGGCGATGTGCTGGACGACAAGAACGCGACCGTGAGCCTGCGCCAGATCATCCGCGAGCTGGAGGCGAGCCTGGCGCCCATGAGAAGCCCGATGGTGCTGAACGGCGGCGGCTTCGGCATCTTCGCCAATCACTCCCTGGTGATGGCGTCGTATCTCTCCCGGGCCAACGCCGCGGTCATCGACCTCAGGGACCTGCTGGATCAGGGCTGAGGTGGAACCTCAACAATAGCCTCCAAAGGATTGTTTTTTATAACTTCGGCGATCTGATTCGCCCACGTCTCGTAGGCCACGTCGGACGGATGGTAGCCGTCGCTGGCCAGATAGCTGCGCTCCGTGGGGAACTCGCCCTCCATCACGATCACGCGCCGCGGCCGGGCCAGGGTCCGCCGGGCGTCGCACAACGCCAGCCCCCGATGGCCCAGCAGCCAGCGCAGCGGATACGGCAGCAGCCGGAACAGGTGGAACGGCGGCACGGGTGCCACGAAAATCCGCTCGCAGCGCTCGCCGAGCAGCGACAGCACCGACCCCAGGTCCCGCCGCCAGCGCCGGATACTGCTGAGTCCGCTGGTGTCGTTGGCGCCGAGCAGAACCACGGCGACGTCGGCGGCGAGCAGGTCCCGGTGGCGGTGGAGTTTTTGCGTCAGACCCGCCGCCCGGATGCCGTTCTCCCCCACCACCTGCCAGTGCACCGGTCGGGCCTGCTCCCGCTGCAGCGCTGCCGCCAGCCGGGGCGCCAGGGCCGCGTCCGGCCGGGTGGCGCCGACGCCGACCGCAGTGGACTCGCCGACCACCAGCAACCGCAGCGGCGACTGGTCGTCAGAGACATTACCGGCCACGGCGCCGGACAAAGGGGCTGGCTGGACGCCCGTGGCCGTATCCTCGAGCACCGGCGGCAGCCGGACCGCGTTGCGCCGGGTCCACAGCCCCTGCCCGACGGCGATCGGCGCAAGCAGCGGCAGCCCCGCCCAGAAGCGCAGCAGGTGATGCCGCCGGCTGCCTCGTCTCAATACAACCCCAGCCAGGCGGGCACCCGGGTCCAGGCCTCGCCGAGCTCCCGGTCCAGACGCCGGTAGTCGGGTTCGAGACGGCCGACCAGCTGCCAGAAGCGCCGGGAGTGATTCATGTGCCGGGCGTGGCAGAGCTCGTGGATCAGCAGGTAGCGCACCAGCTCCGGGCGCAGGAACAGCAGGCAGTAATTCAGGCTGATCGTGCCGCGGCCCGAATGGCTGCCCCAGCAGGTGCGCTGGGCACGAATCTGCAGGCGCCGGTAGCCCAGCCCCGTGATGGCCGAGAGCTGTTCCAGCTGGCGGCCCAGATGGTCGCGGGCGCGGCTCGCGAGCCATCGCCGCAGGGCGTCGACCACCCGCGCGTCGTCGGCCACCGGCCCGCTCAGCACCAGACGGTCGCCGAGGTCGCGGCAGCGCACGGCCCGCCCCTCCCGCGCCCGGTAGTGCACCGGCCAGGTCGCATCCAGCGCGGGCAGGCGGATCTCTTCCGGCGGCGCCGGGTCCTCGGCCGGGTAGCGCACGGCGAACTCCGCGCGGGCGCGGTCGATCCAGGCCCGGTTCTCGCGCACGAACGCCTCCACGTCCCGGGGCCTGGCACGGCGCGGCGTCACCACCTCCACGCGCCCGCGCGGGAACACCTTGATGGACATGCGCCGTGCGCGGGGGCTCTCCCGCACCACGAAATCGTCGGCCGGGGCCGACGGCGCGGGCCGGGAGAACAGCGACAGCTGATCCGGCTTCACTGCAGCGTGGGCTCCGGTCCGGCGAAACGCACGATGTCCTCCTCGCCGAGCACACCTTCCACACCGCCGATCTCGGCTTCCTCGCTCACGTAGACTTGCGCTTCGTCTTCGAACTCCAGCACGCCCTCCACCCGGCTGCCCGGCCCGACGACGATGCGCGGTACCCCGCCGGCCATGCCGCCGCCGCTGTCGACCCGCAGTCTTCCCGCGATCACGCTGCTGCCGCTGAGGGTGACGTCGGCCGCCACGGTGGTCACGTCGCCGCCCACGAGCGCGTCGCGCAGCCGTATGCTGCCGCTGACCGCACCGAGGTCACCGCCGACCTCGGCGCCGACGCCGAGCCGGATGTCCCCGTTCACGAGTTCGACCTCCCGCTCGACCCGGGCCGACTCGCCGAGTGTGACGTCCCCGTTGACCGTATTGATGCTGCGGGCGCTGGCATCCGGGCCAAGCGTGACCGCCCCGTTCACGGTGTTGATGCCGGCGACGACGGCATCCCGGTCCACGTTCACGCGGCCGTTGACCGTGGACAGCTCGCCGGTCACCTCGGCGCCCGGGCCCACGTCGATACGGCCGTTGATCACCGCCGCGCCGGAGCTGCGCTCGCCGCCGGCGATGGCCACATCCTTGTTGACCCCCACCTCGCACCCGCCCACAGACAGGGTCAGAGCCAGAGCCAGGACGCAGCGGACCGGCGCCGAACGGAAAAAGCGTGTCTGCATGGTTCTCTCCCCATCCCCGGCAAACGGGAAAGGAAGAAACCCTGCGGCAAGTCCGCGCGGGCGTCAAGACTCGGGAAGACGGTTTCGGGCGGGTTATCTCGCCGATGCGCTCAGTTTCTCGAGCACGGCTCGGGCGCGGCGGTAATCCGGCGCCAGCATTAGCGCGTGCTCCGCAGCATCCCGGGCGGCCAGCACCTCTCCGGCGGCCATCGACAGCTCGGCCCGGACGGCCGCCGTCTCGGCCTCGCCCCAGTCCGGCCTGCCCCGGGTGGGGGGCAGGGTCACGGCGTAGCGCTGCGCGGCCCGATCGAGCAACTGCGCCGGCGTGCCCCAGCCCTCCGCCAGCGAGGGCTGGCGCGCCAGGCTGACGGCCGCGAGCAGGAGAACACGCGGATTGTCCGGCGCGAACTCGCGGGCGGCGCGCAGGTGGCGGCGTGCCCGGGTCGCCGACAGCAGCGCCGTCAGGTTGCGGGAGGCGTCCAGGGCGGCGCAGGCGCCGGCCAGCGCCAGCGCGTCGGCGAATTCTTCCTCGGCCTCCGCGGCCGCGGCCAGGGCCTGTTCCTCGCAGCGCTCCAGGTAGGGACTGTCCGCCCGACCCGCCTGCGGCGCCAACTCGCCGGCCCGGTAGGCCGCATAGGCCGCCTGGTAGCGCAGCAGCGGCTTCAGCTCGCCGCGGGCCCGCTCGTCCGCGAGCTCCGCAGCGAGCCGGTCCAGAGTGTCGAAGTCCGCCTCGTACACGGCGAACTGGATGCGCGCCGCCAGGTCGGACAGCTCGTCCATATCCACGGCCGACTGTGCCGGGGCCGCCAGGGACAGCCCGGTGACGGCCAGGACTATCGCGAGATGTGTTCTGAAAGACTGGATTGCCATCCGGGAAGCCTAACCCGGACCGGCGCCTCGCCCTGTGCGCCAGGTCACTTTCCCGGACTCCCGCCGACGGAGACCTCAGGCCACGGCTGCGCCCACTTGTCTGGCGGCAGGGCTGCCATTAGGGTGTGCCTCCACCGGCAGCGAGGCGGACCATGGACCCGCTCGATTTGATCGACATCGGCGCGAATCTCGCCCACGACAGCTTCGACGACGACCGCGAGGCAGTGCTCGAGCGCGCCGCAGCCGCCGGCGTGCGCCGCATCGTGGTGACGGGCAGCAGCGTGGAGAGCAGCGAGGGCGCCGCCGACCTGGCGGCGGCCTGGCCGGGCCGGCTGTTCGCCACCGCCGGCATGCACCCCCATCACGCCGACGACTGGGACGAGAGCGTGCGCGACGCGCTGCTCGCCGTCACCGCCCGGCCGGGGGTGGTCTCCATGGGCGAGTGCGGCCTCGACTATTTTCGCAACTACTCCTCCCATGACAACCAGCGGCGCGCCTTCGCCGAACAGCTGGAGCTGGCGGCCCGGACCGGGCTGCCCGTCTTCCTGCACCAGCGCGACGCCCACGAGGACTTCCTGGACGTCCTGACGCCGCGGCTGCCGGACCTCACCCGCGCCGTGGCCCACTGCTTCACCGCCGGCGAGGCGGAGCTGGAGGCTTACGTGGAGCTGGGGCTTTACATCGGCATCACGGGCTGGATCTGCGACGAGCGCCGCGGGCTGCACCTGCGGGAAATCGTGCCGCACATCCCGGCGGACAAGCTGCTGCTGGAGACCGACGCCCCCTATCTGCTGCCTCGCACCATCCGCCCGCGGCCGAAGACCCGGCGCAACGAGCCGGCCTGGCTGCCCTGGGTGCT
>CAYQZN010000098.1:0-9668 GCA_964421805.1 uncultured Woeseiaceae bacterium | reverse complement strand
CCACCGTCTGCACCACGCGGATCTCGCCGCCGTCCTTGCCGCCGTCCTTGCCGCCATATAGGCCGGCGACGTGGGTCACCTCCTCCGGGCTGCGCTCCTCGATCGGGATGTCGGCGAGCCCGTCGGCGATGTCCCAGTCGATGGTGGTGGAGGGCAGCGCCACGTAGAAGGGGATGCCGTTGTCCCGGGCGGCGAGGGCCTTCAGGTAGGTGCCGATCTTGTTGGCGACGTCGCCGGCGCGGGTGGTGCGGTCGGTGCCCGTGATGCAGATGTCGACCATGCCGTGCTGCATGAGATGGCCGCCGGCGTTGTCCACGATCACGGTATGGTCTATGCCGCTGGCTGCCAGTTCCCAGGCCGTGAGCTGGGAGCCCTGATTGCGGGGCCGGGTTTCGTCCACCCAGACGTGGATGGGTATGCCGCGTTCCTGCGCCAGATACATCGGCGCGGTGGCCGTGCCCCAGTTGATGGTGGCCAGCGAGCCGGCGTTGCAGTGGGTGAGGATGTTGACCGGCGCGCCGCCCTTGCGCCCGGCGATCGCCGCCAGCAGCTCCACGCCCTGCTCGCCGATGCGCCGTGAGATCTCCACGTCTTCCTCGCAGATGGTCTCAGCCTCGGCGCGCAGCCGGTGCGCGAGTTCGTCGTCGCCGGCCTGGCGCAGGGTCGTCAGCATGCGCTCGATGCCCCAGCGCAGGTTCACCGCCGTCGGCCGGGTCGCCGCCAGCGTCTGCGCCGCTTCGCGGAGGAACGCCCGTGCGGCATCGCCCTCCAGGCCCGCGCGGCCGGCTTCCAGCGCAGCGAGATACAGGCTCCAGGCCGCGGTGGCGCCGATCAGCGGCGCACCGCGCACCAGCATCTCGCGGATGGCGAAGGCGCCGTCGGCATGGGTGCGCAGGTCGACGACTTCGTAGCGGTGGGGCAGTCGCCGCTGATCGATGATCTGCACGACGGCGGGGTCGTCCGGGTGCAGCCAGATGGTCCTGAAGTTCTCGCCGGGGATGTTGTCAGAGACGTTCATAACGGTTCGTGCGGATGCGTGCGGTGGCAGGCCGGGTGGCCGGGCGAATGCAGGGAAGGCTACGATAACGTCGGCCACGAGGCGGCACAAATCGGCGCGGTGTTCCGCGCGGCCGGTCGGGCGGGCGTATCGGCCGGCCGCAGTCTCCCGCGGCCGCCGCATCCGGCGGTCTCACTCCCCCTCGTCGTCGCCGCTCAGCGGCCGCCCGGCATCTCCGCGCAGCCGCAGCCGCGCGGGCCGGAGCCCGGCTTCTCGAACAGGCTCTCGCAGTACTTCACGGTGCCGCTGGGACAGGCGGCGGCCGTCCTCGCCGTGGTGGAGTGCGTCCAGGCGTTCCCGCCCGCACAGCCCGCCAGGGCGAGGCAGCATACGACGGTCATGGCTTTGCCGACAGTCATTGCGTCAACCTACGCCGGGTACAGGCCGCAGCCTGTGAACTGAGTCCCGGTTCGGTTGTTTCCCCTCCTGCCGCCGGCGCTTACTCCCCCCGAGCAGAGACGCCGGCGTGTTCCGCATACCCTACGCCAGTGACGGGGGTGCCGTCACGCTCGCCGTCGACGGTGATGGCGCCCTCCCAGTAGCGCACGGAGAGATCCAGCTCCTGCGCGGGCATGCGGGGTGTCACGGCGAGGTCGATGCCGAGCTGGGGCACCTGCAGGCGCCAGGCGACCGTATAGCGAACCCCCGTCTCCGGACTCGTCCAGTAGCCTGTCGCCTCGAGCCGGGCCTGGTCGGCGCCGTAACGGGCGGCCACCTCGCCGTCGGGACCCACCAGGATGCCGCCCGAATAGGGCGCGGTGCCGCCGTCGGTCTGACGCAGCCGGTAGTACATGAGGTCGTAGCCGTCGTCGAGCTGGATGGCGAACCAGTTCCAGCCCTCCACGCCGGGACCGAGCACGCTGGTGCTCCATTCACGATCAATCCATACGAGACCGCTGACGGCATGTTCGGTGTCGCCGATACGCACGCGGCCTGCGGCGGGCAGCCGGGTGAAGGAGTAGTAGTAAGAAGCATTGCCCGGTTCCGGGCCCTTCGGGTCGAGCCCGTCCTCGCCCTGCAGGACCAGCGGCTTGCCTTCGTCGATGGCGAGGTCCAGCGCGAAGCCGCCGCCGTCCGCCAGGAGCCGCAGCGGGAACCAGCCCGTATCGCCGGCGCCGGCGCTGGCCAGCTCCCAGTCGTCCAGCCAGACGCGGAACGGCGACGTCTGCGCGCCCGCCAGTCCGAGCGCCTGGCGCTCGAATTTCTCGTCCGCGTGGAATTTGCCGGCTTCGCTGTCCGTGACCGCGAAGTGGGCCATCCAGAGCTGGTCGGTGGCCCACTCGGACGGCCGCTCGGGGGGCTCTGGGTCGATGCCGAAACGGAAGAAGGTCATCTGGAAGCCGAAGTGCCGGCCGGTCCCGGTCTCCAGGTTGCCGGTGAGGTACCACCACTCGGTGCGGTAGTCGGGATGGGCGCCGTGGTCTGCCGGGAAGCGGAATTCCCGGGGCGCATCCGCGCGGGCGTAGCGGGCGTCGTCTTCCGCGCTGCCGAGGAAGGTGGTGACGTTCGAGCTGTCGTCGGCCGCGGGTTCGTTAGGCGCGGAGTCACAGCCGCCGGCGAGCATCGCCGCGACGACGACGAGGGGGAGTGTGTACAGGCGAGCGGGCGCCATGCTCATTCCCCCCGCAGATTGGCCGCGATCGGCTGGCCGGCCAGGCGCCGGGCCGGATAGAGCCCGGCGAGGAAGGCGGCGGCCACCGCGAGCACGATGCCGGTGACGAGCTGTCCCGGCGCCACCACGAAGCCCATGGTCCAGCCGAACGAGCGCTGGTTGATGACGTAGATCAGCAGCGCGGCCAGCACCACGCCGAGGGGCAGCGCGAGCAGTCCCGAGACCAGGCCCAGCAGCGTCGTCTGGGCCAGGGAATTGGCCCCGGTCTGCCGGCGCGTATAGCCGATGGCGCGCAGCGTCGCCACTTCCCGGCTCCGCTCGAGCTGAAGTGCCAGCAGGGCGCTCAGGATGCCGAAGAAGGCGATGATGCCGGCCAGCAGGCGCAGCACGCCGGTGATCTCGAAGGTGCGGTCGAACACGTTCAGGGTGATCTTGCGGATCTCCTCGTTGGCGGCCAGGCTGACGTCGCCGCGCTCGGCTGCGAAGGCGCCCAGCGCCTGGCCGACCGCCTGCCGGTCTGCCTCCGGTTGCCGATAGATGCCCACCCCGTACGGTTTCCTGTAGCCCCACAGGTCGGCCGCCACGTCATAGGGCAGCATGGCCGAACTGCCGGCGGTGCGATAGTCGCGGAAGATGCCCAGCACGCGGAACTCGCGTTGTCCCCGCGCGGTGGGCAGCGTCAGCGTGTCGCCCACGTCGAGCCCGCGCAGGCCGGCGAAGGCCTCGGCCAGCAGAATGCCCTCGCCCGCCTCCATCGCCGGGAAGGCGGTTTCCGGGTCGCCGGCCACCAGGGTCTCGCCGTAGCCTCGCGGGCCGGCCTTCGCGGCGCGCACCGCCACGTCGCCTTCCGCCGTCGGCAGGGTGATGGTGCGGGACAGGCTGGTGCCGGCTACGCCGTCGATGGCGGCGAGCCGGTCGATCTCCGCCCGGCTGAATCCCTGCTCGCCGGCGCCCTCGATGATCAGGTAGTAATCGGCGATGAGCGACTCGTCCAGCCAGCGCGTGACGCTGCCCCGGAAGCTGTCGATCATGACGCCGATGCCCACCACCGTGGCCACCGCCACCGCGAGCGCCGTGACGGCGATGCCGGTGCGCGACAGCGAGGCGGCCGCGCCCCGTATCGCCATGCGGACCGGCAGACCGAGGCGCCGGCCTCCTGCCGCCTGCGCGCCGGCCAGCAGTCGGCCGGTGGCCGGCGGCACCAGCAGGGCATAGCCCGCCAGCACCAGGAACAGCCCGGCGAAGGCCGGCACCAGCCCGGCCCCTGGCCAGGCGATCAGTGCCGCCGCCCCCAGGAAGGCGACGACCGCCACGGCGGGGCCGGCCCTGAAGCGCTGCTGCATGCTGCGCTCCCGGGCGATCTCGGTCATGGCGGCGCGCGGCGGCTCGCCCGCCGCCTCCATCGCCGGGCGCAGGGCGGCGACCACCGTGGCTCCGACCCCCAGCACGCCGGCCTTCAGGAACGGGAACCAGGCGATGCCCTCCGGGCTCACCCGGGCGGTGAAGTAGAGGTCGTTGATGGTGGCCAGCACCAGGTCGGTGAGCGACCGGGACAACACCCAGCCGAGGACGAGGCCCGCGGCGGTGGCGACCACGCCGAGCACGAGGCTCTCCGCCAGCACGTCGCCCGCCACGTCGCCCCGGGTGGCGCCGATGGCGCGCAGCGTGCCGAGGTTGCGCCGGCGGCGTACTACCGCGAAGGACATGGTGGCGTAGATCAGCAGCATGCCGACCACCAGCGCCAGCAGGCTGAGAGCGGTCAGGTTGATGCGGAAGGCGCGGAGCATCTCGCCGGTGACGTTGTCACTGGAGCCGGCCGGCACCAGCGCCGCTCCCGGCGGCAGCGCGGCGGCCACCCGCCCTGCCGCGTTCCCGGCCGCATCGCCGGACAGGGCCAGCTCGATGCGGCTGAGTTCGCCCAGCCGGTCTAGTACCTCCTGGGCGGTGCTGATGTCGGCGATGATCGGCCCCGATGCGCCGGATCCGCGTCCGGCCTCCAGGACCACGACGCCGCGCACGCGCAGCGTATGGGCCGTGTCCGCGGCCGTGACCGTGAATTCGTCCCCGGCGGCGAGCCCGAGGGATGCCGCGAACGCTTCCGGCAGCAGGACCGCGCCCGCCTCGGCGATCAGCGGTCGGATGTCCAGTCCGTCGCCGTCGGCCTGGCGCTGTACTCCGCGCTGGACCAGCTGCAGGGCGTCGTCGAAGGCGAGCTCCGCCACCGGATCCACGCCCAGCAGCCGCACCGAGCGGTCGCCGTGGCCGGGCAGGAGCACCCGGCCTTCCACCACAGGTGCGGCGAGGTCCAGCCCCAGTCCGGTCTTCACCCGGGTGTAGACGGCCTCGTCCAGCCGGCCGCCGGCCGCCTCCACGTAATGGCTGGCCCGGTTCGATGTGAGCTCCCGGGACAGCTCGAACGCCCGCAGCGAGGCGGCATTGGCGAGGTCGATGGCGACCACCACCGCGACGCCCAGCGCGATGCCCGCGACGGCGAGCGCCAGCTGGCCGGGGTGGCGCAGGTAGAAGCGGATGGCGGACTGGCGCCGGAGACTGGTCACCGGCGCTCCAGGCCGCCCTCGCGCACCTCGTAGACCTCGTCGGCGTAGCCGATGACTTCGGTGCTGTGGGTGGCCATGATCAGCGTGGTGCCCTGGCGCCGGCAGGCATCGTCCAGCAGTTCCACCACCTGTTGCGCCGTGGACAGGTCCAGATTGCCGGTGGGCTCGTCCGCCAGCACGATGGCGGGCTCGTGGATCAGCGCCCGGGCGATGGCCACCCGCTGCTGCTCGCCGCCCGACAGCTCCTCCGGGAAGCGGTCGCGGAAGCCGGTCATGCCCACGCCGGCCAGCGCCGCTTCCGCCCGCTCGCGGCCCTCGGCGGCGGGCACGTCGAGCAGCTCCAGCGGCAGGCGGACGTTCTCGCCGGCGGTCAGTGTCGGCAACAGGTTGAAGAACTGGAACACGAAGCCGAGGTGGCGGCGGCGGAACAGGGTGCGTTCCCGGTCCGCCACGCCGCTCACGGATTGATCGCCGATGCGGATGTGCCCGGCGCTGGGTTCGTCGAAACCGGCGATCAGGTTCAGCAGCGTGGACTTGCCCGAGCCGCTGCGGCCCAGCAGCGCGACGAAGCGGCCGCTGGCGAATTCGGCGCTGACGCCCTCGAGCACGGTCTGGCGATGCTCGCCGGCCCGGTAGTGTTTGCTGACCTGTTCGAGGGAGATGCGCATGGCGCGCATTGTTCCACAGCTCGCGTCCGTTGTGGCGCCGCGGTGCGGGCTGTTCAGCCGCTGAGTAGAAAAGCGGATAGTAAGCACGGCCGGGAAGTCCGCGCAGAAAAAGGCCCGGGCACCACAGGATCGCAGCGCCCGGGCAAGAAGGCCCCTGCTAGTGGGGGCGGGGTGGATTCACGCGGCTTTTTGCAGCGGCCGGGATTCCGGCTCCGCGGCCACCGTCGCTGCCGGTGCCTGGGAGACGTCGCGGAAGCGCAGCATGTCCACGATGCGCGTCGATGCCCCGTTCCAGAAACCGGCTTCCACGCCTTCCACGCTGCGCGGATTACGGAACGTGCCGAACACCATGTCCCACAGCGGCAGGTTCGCGTAGTTGAACTCGTGCCGGCCGCGGGCGTGGTGCACCAGGTGGGCCTCCGGCCGCTGGATCAGGTAGCCGAGCCAGTGCGGCGTCCTGATGTTCGCGTGCTGGAACATCGCGTGGAAAGCCAGCCAGGTCGCGCAGACCGCACCCGCCTCCGGCGTGAGACCCAGCAGGGGGAAGAACACCAGCGAACTCCACGTCGTGAAGAAGAACAGGTCGACGGGGTGCAGGTAGTTCGCCCCGAACGCGTCCAGCTTCTCCGCGCTGTGATGCACCTGGTGCCCGGCCAGCCACAGCCAGTCGAAGCGGTGGGCCGAGCGGTGATACCAGTAGTGGATCAGCTCGTAGACCAGGATGCCCGCCGCCACGCCGCCCCAGGTGCCGAGCACCGACCCGTCCAGCAGGCTCGCGCCCTCGAACACCGTGCCCCAGAAGGTGGTGATGGCGATGGAGCCGGCGAACACGGCGATGGTGGCCGCGAACATGCGCAGCCGGTACCAGCGCGGTGCTTCGAACTCACGCGCCTCGTAGACCAGGTCCAGTGCCATGAAGGCGGGGACGAAGGCGAGGCCGATAATGCCCAGTATTTCAATCATCTCTGTTTACCTCTCTCTCAGAGGCCTGCCAGCAGCGCGACGTTTGCGCACAGGATGGCGAGGCCGTAGAACACCAGCAGCGTGATTACTGCCGGTTCCAGCTCCTCGCCCCGGCCGCCAGCGGTGCGCTCGCGGCCGGGACGGGATTGCTTCGGGTGGCGGGACCTGTCCACGGACGGCTCCGTTTCAGCCCGTCACGCCGGCGAACTGCGCGACGCTGTAGCCGTAGGCGGTGACCAGTACGGCCAGCACGAGCCAGCCGACGGCGTGGGATATCGCGCGTTCCTGCCATTGCTTGCGTGTCTTCATGACGTTTCCTCCTCGTCGTTCGTCGGCGGCAAGCGCGCTGCCGACGAAGCGCATGATGGGGAGGCCGTGCGCCAAGTAACTGAAATAGAAGCGCTTTAATTCCGAAGAAAAACCGAAATTTGTCCGCAAGCGGCTGCGTCTCGGCACCGAGGCGTGTCTCGGCCCCGTTGTCGGGGTCTAGAATTGGCGAGGAACAGGGGAGAGAAGCAGCGTGATGCGCAGGCAGCCGTTCATCGTCGGCGACTGGGAGGTGTTCCCTCTCGAAGGACGCATCGTCCGCGACGGGCGATCCGAACGGCTTCGCCCGAAGGCCATGGACGTGCTGTGCCTGCTGGCCGCGAGCCCCGGCGACGTGGTGGAGCGGGATACCATCCTGGGCGAAGTCTGGGGCCGCACGGCCGTTACCGACGAGCCGCTCACGGCCACCATCGGCGAGCTGCGGCGCGTGCTCGGCGATCGGCGTGGCAATGGTCGAGGCAATTACCGTTACGTGGAGACCATTCCGAAACGAGGCTACCGCCTGCTGGCCGAAGTCTCGGAAACGGCTGTGCCGCAGACGGGGGAGGCCGACGCCTCACTCCCGGAGCCGGCCGCGGCCGGCGGGGGCACGGGTCGGCGGACCTGGATGCTCGCCGCCGCTCTCCTGCTGGTGCTGGTGACCGCGGCGCTAGCGTTCTGGCGCTACGGCGGCGGCGACGCCGCCGCCACGCCCGGCTCCATCGCGGTGCTGCCGTTCGCCGTGCAGGGCGGCGCGCAGGCGGACGTCTACTTCGGCGACGGTCTGGCCCAGGAGATACTGACCACGCTCTCGACCGTCGGCGAGCTGCGGGTCGTGGCCCGCCATTCGGCCTTCGAGTTCCGCGACCGGGCCGACGACCTCGCCGCCATCAGGGACAGCCTGCAGGTGGATGCGGTGCTCGACGGCAGCATCCGCCGGGACCGGGACCGCATCCGCGTGAACGTGCAACTGGTGGACGTGGCAAGCGGTTACAACCTGTGGGCACAGACCTACGACCGCCGTATCGGCGACACTTTCGCGCTGCAGACGGAGATCGCCCGGGCCATCGCCAGCCAGCTCAGCGTCAAGCTGGCCGCCGACGCCGCGCTGCCGGCAACCCAGGCGCCGGACGCAGACGCCTATATCGCCTACCTGCACGGACGCTATCTGTTCGAGACGGCGCGGGACGAGGCGGGGCTGCGCGAAGCCATCCGGTACCTCGACGAGTCGCTCGCAGCCGACGGCGGATTCGCGCCGGCGCACTCGGCGCTCGCCGGCGCCTGGATGCGGCTCGCCGACATCGGCGCCATCCCGGCGGACGACGGTTACGGGCGCGGCGGCAGCCGCGCGCGGCAGGCCCTGCAGCTCGCGCCCGACCTGGCGGAAGCGCACCTGTTGCTGGGCTGGATGCACCTCTACTACGACTGGGACTGGGAGGCGGCCGGACGCTCCCTGGAGCGGGCCCTGGAACTGGCCCCCGGCGACGGCTTCGTGCTGATGGCCAACGCGGCGCTGAACTTCCACCTCGGGGAGTTCGACCGGGCGGTGCGGCTCGCCGCCATGGCAGCCGAGCGCGACCCGCTGCGGGCCAGCCCGTATTACAACCTCGCGTACTTCCGCTATACCGCCGGCGATCTCGATGGTGCGGAGCGGGCGCTCGACCGCGCCGAGGAGCTGGTGCCCGGCTACCCCCGCGCCGGCCTGTTACGGGTCCAGATCGACCTCGAGCGCGGCCAGGTCGCGCTCGCCGCGAGTCGGGTGGAGCCGAGCCCCATCCTTGCCCGGGTGGCCGACGCCCTCATCGCGGAGGCTCTCGACGAGCGGGAGCGGGCACTGGCGGCCGTGTCGGGGCTGGAGCGGGATCATGCGGTCACCGCGCCGTACCAGATTGCGGAAGTCTACGCCTGGGTGGGCGAGACCGACCTCGCCTTTCGCTGGCTAGAGCGAGCCTGGGAGGCGCGCGACCCGGGCATGACGGATCTGAAAGTCGACCCGCTGCTCGAGCCGCTGAAAGGCGATCCCCGCTACCGGGAGCTGCTGTCGCGCATGGGTTTCGAATCGTCCCGCGCGAGTCCGTAGGGCGCGACCAGTTTCCACACGTGCGCCGGCACCATGTGGCGCATGCGCCGCGGCGCCTGCCGGGCCAGGTGCAGGACCGTCTCCACCGCCTTCATCTCCACTCGCGCCCGGGCGAACTCCAGACCGCGCGGGCCGATGCGCGGCATGAGCCACCCGACCAGAGGCCGCAGCCAGTCCGGCATGCCCCGCACGGGTAGCCCGCCGGCGGCGCGTTCCGTGTTCTTCAGGAAGCCGGCCACGTGGTTTTTCCGCTTGCCGGCGCTGCCGGGCTCGCCGGTGACGACTTCGTCGCCCAGCAGCCCCAGCAATTCTTCGCCGCGGTGGTTGCGCACCAGCAGCCATTGCTCGCCCTCGCCACCCATGTAGCCGACGGTGATGTCGGCCAGCACGTTGGTGTAGTCCACGCAGGTGCGGCAGGTCAGCG
>CAYQZN010000097.1:0-9719 GCA_964421805.1 uncultured Woeseiaceae bacterium | reverse complement strand
TGCCGCCGCCGGGCCGCTACCGGGTGCGCGACGGCCGCGGCGAGGCCACGCTGGAAACCGACAGCCGCCGGCTGCGGGAACGCTACGCCGAGGAATTCCGCCGCCGCCGCGACGAGATGACCGCCCTGTTCGAGCGCTATCGCATGCGCTGGGTGGACGCCTCCACCGGGGACGATCCGATGGAGCTCCTGTCCCGGGTACTGGGCCAGCGACCGCGCTGAGGAGCCGACGATGTCCCCCGCCGAATTGCCGCTGAGAGACATCCACCTGCCCGAACCGGTGGGCTGGTGGCCGCCGGCACCCGGCTGGTGGGCGTTGCTGGCGATGATCCTGGCGGGCGCTGCCGTGTGGGCCTGGCTGACCTGGCGGCGGCGCACGCGGGTACGGCGGGCGGCGCTTGCGGAACTGCGGCGCATCGAGCGGGACTACGCGGCCGAGGGCGACGTGGCGCGTCTCGCCCGGGATCTCTCCACCCTGATGCGACGCGCCGCGATCACGGCGGACGAGCGCCGCCGGGTCGCCGGCCTGACCGGGGAGGAATGGCTGGCCTGGCTCGACGGCGGCCTGTCCGGCCGGCCGTTCAGCGAGGGCCCCGGCCGCTGCCTCGCCGATGCGCCGTATCGGCGGGATCCCGAGGAAGGGGTGGTCGACGCCATGGCGCTGCTCGGCCTCTGCCGGGCGCGGCTCAGGCACCTGGAGGCCGGCGAGTGACGTGGCTCGGCGACATGCCCGGCTGGCTGGCCGACGTCCGTTTCGCGTGGCCCTGGCTCTTCCTGCTGCTGCCGCTGCCGCTGCTCGTGCGCTGGCTGCTGCCGCCGGCGCCGGGTGCCGACAGCGCGGCGCTGCGGGTGCCTTCCACGGCGCTGTTCCCCCGCGCGGAGGGAACCGAGCGCGGCTTCGCGCTGCGTCCGCGGCTGCTCGTGGCGGCACTGGCGTGGATGCTGCTGGTGGTCGCGGCGGCCCGTCCGCAGGTGACCGGCGATGCGCTGGAGGCGCCGGTGACCGGGCGCAACCTGATGCTGGCCGTGGACTTGTCGGGCAGCATGGAGGCCCGCGACTTCACGCTGGGCGGGCGCACGGTGAACCGGCTCTCCGCCACGAAAGCCGTCGCCGGCGAGTTCATCGACCGGCGTGAGGGCGACCGCCTGGGCCTGATCCTGTTCGGCGAGCGCGCCTACCTGCAGGCGCCACTCACGTTCGACCGGGAGACGGTGAAGACGCTGTTGTTCGAGGCGGTAATTGGACTGGCCGGCGAGAAGACGGCCATCGGCGATGCCATCACCCTGGCGGTGAAGCGCATCCACGAGGAGGGAGGCAGCGGCGCACCCGCGGGCGAGCAGGTGCTCGTCCTGCTGACCGACGGCGCCAACACGGCCGGAGCGATCACGCCGCTGAAGGCGGCGGAACTCGCCGGCCAGGTGGGGCTGAAGATCTACACCATCGGCATCGGCGCCGAGACCATGGAGATACCCTCGCTGCTCGGCAACCGCATGCGCCAGGTGAACCCGTCGCTGGATCTCGACGAGGAGACGCTGACGCGCATCGCGGAGACGACCGGCGGGCGCTATTTCCGCGCCACGGACACCGCCTCGCTGCAGGAGATCTACCGCATCCTGGACGAACTGGAGCCGGCGGCGACGGACGAGGGCGGCATGCGGCCGGTGGTCGATATCTTCTACTGGCCGCTCGGCGGCGCGTTCGCGCTGATGCTGGCGGGGCTCGCCCTGCGGGCCCTGGCGGGCACGCTTGCCGCCTCGCGGGCGGCATCGCCGCAGGGAGGTGTGCCCCGTGCCGGCTGAGTTCCACTTCCTGCGGCCGCTCTGGCTGCTGGCCATCCCGGTGGTGCTGGCGCTGACCTGGTGGCTCGCGAGCCGGCGGCTCGACGCCGGCAGCTGGCGCGCCGTGATCGACGAGCGCCTGCGCCCCTATGTGCTCGACGACCGGGGCGCCGCCGCCCGCGGGCGCGGACCGTACTGGCTGGCGGCGGCCCTCGGCGTGCTCGCATCCGTGGCCCTGGCCGGGCCGGCCTGGGAGCGGCAGAAGCAGGAGCTGTACCGGGGCGGCGACTCGCTGGTGGTGGCGCTGGACCTGTCCCGCTCCATGGACGCGGCGGACGTCGCGCCCAGCCGGCTGGCCCGGGCGCGGCTGAAGCTCCTCGACCTGCTGGAGCGCCGACAGGAGGGACAGACCGCCCTGATCGTCTACTCGGCCCACGCGTTCACCGTGACGCCCCTGACCGACGACGTGGACACCATCGCCGCACTGGTCGGCAGCCTGAGCACGGAGATCATGCCGAGCCGGGGCAGCCTGCCGGCGCGGGCGCTCGCGAAGGCCCGTGAGTTACTCGAGCAGGCAGGCGCCAGCCGCGGCCACGTGCTGCTGATCGGTGACGGCGCCGCCGGCGAACCGGTGCGCGCGGCCGCCGCACTGCGGGAGTCCGGCTATCGGGTGTCGGTGCTGGGCGTGGGCACGGCAGAGGGCGGGCCGCTGCCGAAACCGGACGGCGGCTTCGTCACCGACGCCTCCGGCCGCATGGTGCTGCCGGCCCTCGAAGAGAGCCTGCTGCAGGAGATCGCGATCGCCGGCGGCGGCATCTACCGCCGGCTGAGCGTGGACGACGGCGACCTCGAGGCGGTGCTGGCGGCGATGGGCCCGGGCGCTGCCGGCACACGGGCCGGCAGCGGAGGCAATGGACGGGAGTTCTTCACGGAGCTCTGGCACGACCGCGGCCCCTGGCTGGTGCTCGCACTGCTGCCGCTGGCCGCGCTGGCGTTCCGCCGTGGCTGGCTGCTCGTCCTCGTCGTGCTGGCGGTGCCGCTGCCGCGGCCGGCCGAGGCGGCGGAGTGGCAGGACCTGTGGCTGACCCCGGACCAGCAGGCCGCGCGCGCGCTGGAAGAGGGCCGGGCCGGCGAGGCCGCCGAACTCTTCGAGGACCCCGCCTGGGAGGCGGCCGCCCGCTATCGGGCCGGCGACTATGCCGCGAGCGCGGAGGCCTTCGCCGGACTGGACACGGTGGACGCCGCCTACAACCGGGGCAATGCGCTCGCCCGGCAGGGCGAATTCGAGGCCGCGATCGAGGCCTACGAGCAGGCGCTGGCGGCCGTGCCGGAGCACGAGGATGCACGCCATAACCTGGACCTGCTGCGACAGCTCCAGCAGCAACAGCAACAACAGCCCGGCGGCGAGGGCGAGTCCGGCGACGGCCAGGACGGCCAGCAGAGCCCCGACGGGCAGCAGCAGTCCGCGCAGAATCAGCAGCAGGCGGGCGAAGACGGCGAGTCCGGCGGCGCGCAGCAGGACGGCGAGCCGGCCGGTGAGCAGGCGGACGGCAGCAGCCAGGCCGAGGCCGATGGCCAGTCCAGCCCGTCGGACGCGGAAGAGCAACGGGCCATCGAGGAGCTGCGGGAAGAGATGCGCCGCGCCGCCGAAGCGGCGGAGGCGGGCGAAGACGGCGGCGAGCGCTCGCGCCGCATGACGGCAGCCTCCGGCGACGAGCGCAGCGAGCAGGAGCAGATGCAGGCCATGGAGCAGTGGCTGCGCCGGGTGCCGAACGACCCCGGCGGTCTGCTGCGGCGCAAGTTCCGCGATCAATACCAGCGCGAGGGTCGCGACCAGGACGGCAACCCGTTGTGGAGCGAACAGGAAGAGGTGCAGCCGTGGTGAACAGGTCCCGAGCAGTCGCCGCAAACACCGCTGTCGTCGCAGTGGCCGCGCTCGTGGGGGCGGTCGCGATGCTGCTGCCCGCGCTGGCACTCGCCTCGGTGACGGCGAGCGTGGATCGCCGCGACGTGCGCATCAACGAGTCGTTCACGCTGAAGGTGCAGGTGGGTGGGGACGTGACCGGCGAACCGGACCTCGCCGTGCTCGAGGAGGACTTCGACATCCTCAGCGAGAACCGCACCTCGAGCACGACCATGGTGAACCGACAGGTGAGCCGGTCGCGCACGTGGACCGTGTCGCTGATGGCCAAACGCACGGGCGAGCTGACCATACCCTCGTTCACGATGGGCGGCGAGTCCAGCCAGCCCATCAGCGTCACCGTGAGCGAGATCGAGGAGGCGCCGCCCGGCGAGGCGGAGATCTTCCTGGTGGCGGAGGTGGACGCGCGGGAGACCTGGGTGCAGGCCCAGGTCATCTACTCGGTGAAGATCTTCGTCGGCGTGTCGTCGCGCCAGCCGCGTCTGGTGCAGCCGTCCTTCGACGGGGTGGAGGTGCTGGTGCAGCCCTTCGACGACGACCGCCGCTACGATTCCGTGATCGGCGGCCGCACCTACACGGTGCTGGAGCGCCGCTACGCACTGTTCCCCCAGGCCAGCGGCACGCTGGAGATCGGCCGGGCCCGATTCGAGGCCCGCCTGCTCGATCAGGGCATGCGCACCGTGCGCAAGGTGTTCACGTCGGAACCCGTGAACGTGGACGTGCAGCCGATCCCGCCGCCGCCGGCGTCGCACCCCGACGCTGCCTGGCTGCCCGCCATCGACGTCGGTCTCGACGAGGAATGGGAGCCGTCCAGTGGGCCCGTGACCGCGGGCGAGCCGGTGGCACGGCGCATCGAGCTGCGCGCGACCGGGCTGCTGGCGAACCAGCTGCCGGGGCTGGACCTGCCGGTCCCGGACGGGGTGCGCAGCTACTCCGATCAGCCGGAACTGGAGACGCTGGGCGTGGACGATGGCGTGCTCGGCATTCGCCGGGAGAGCTTCGCGCTGGTGGCGTCGGAGACCGGCCAGGTGGAGTTCGACGCGCTCGAAGTGCCCTGGTGGGACGTGCGGGCGGGCGAGTGGAAGATTGCCACACTGCCGCCCCATGCGCTGGAGGTGCTGCCGGGGGCCGCTGCGCAGCCGCCGGCGCCGCCGCCCGAGCTGCCCGCGGCGATGCAGCCGGCGCCGTCCGCTGCCGGGAACGGGTTCTGGTACCGGATGAGCCTGTTTCTCGCCGGCGGCTGGGTGCTGACGCTGATCGGCTGGTGGTACTCGCATCGCACCCGGCGCGTGCGCCGGGCGCCGCCGGAGACGCCGAGATTCCGGCAGGAGGTGCGACGGCTGAAGGCGGTGAAAGAGGCATGCAACCGCGGGGATTCCGGCGCGGCCATCGACGCGCTGCTGGCCTGGGGGGCCGTCCGCTGGCCCGAGTCACCGCCACGCTCGCTCGGCGAGCTCGCGGAACGCCTGCCGTCGGAGGCGGGGCACGAAATCGAGTCTCTCAACCGCTCCCGCTACGGTGGTTCCGCCAGCACCTGGGACGGCCGGGCGCTCGGCCGTCAGCTGGAAGCGCTGACCCGTGGCGGCCGCCTGCGCGGCGCCAACGAGGCGGACGAAGTCCTCGATCACCTCGCCTGATTCGACCGGCCCCGCAATGCCGGGACCCGCGCAAGAACCGGGTGGTGCCCGCTGCCGGCCGCCACTATCCTCGCTGCCATGACGACACCTCTCAGACAGGCCGATTACGCGCGGGTGGAACGGGCCATCGCCTTCATGGATGCGCATTACCGGGACCGTCCGACGCTTGCGCAGATTGCGGCCGTGGCCGGCGTCAGCCCGGCCCACTTCAGCCGCCTGTTCCGCCGCTGGTCGGGGCTCTCGCCGCTGCGTTATCTGCGTCGCCTGTCACTGGTGAGCGCCGAGGCGGAGCTGCTGGCCGACGCCAGTGTGGAGGAGGCTGCCTGGGGAGCGGGCCTGTCGGGGCCCGGGCGGCTGCACGACCTGTTCGTCAGCATCGAGGCCGTGTCCCCCGGCGAGTTCAAGAGCGGCGGTGCCGGCCTGGCGCTGCGGGCGGGCACCGGCGATACGCCTTTCGGGCGCGCTTTCCTGGCGCGCAGCCCGCGGGGGATCGTCGAACTCGGCTTCGCCGGCGCGCGGCCCGAGGAGGACCTGCTGGCGGAGCTCGCCGGCGCCTGGCCCGGCGCCCGCATTACCCGCGACGCCGAGGCCGGCGCCGAGCTCGACGGGATCTTCCGCGGCGCTGCGGGCCAACACGTGCTGCATGTCCGCGGGACCAACTTCCAGCATCAGGTCTGGCGCGCCCTGCTCGCGGTGCCGCCCGGCGAGACGACCGACTATGCGGAACTCGCCGTCCGGGCCGGCCGCCAGGGAGCATCCCGGGCCGTCGGCAATGCGGTCGGCGCCAACCCGGTGGCCTGGCTCATCCCCTGCCACCGCGTCCTGCGGCGTAACGGCGCACTGGGCGGATATCGCTGGGGCCCGGACCGCAAGCGAGCGATGCTGGCGTGGGAGCGCTGCCGGCCGTCACCGGACCCCGCTGCGGTCTGACTGCCGCGCGGCCCGGTGGTATCCTGCGCGGCCTCTTTCCGCCGCCGCCGGTCCCTCCATGAGCCTGCCGCACATCGCGCTCGTCCTCGCCGTCAATCTCGTCTTCGGCTTCAACCTGGTGGCGGCCAAATTCGTCATGGAGCAGCTGCCGCCGCTCGCATTCGCCTCGCTGCGGTTCCTGCTCCTGTTCCTGGTGCTGTTCCCCGTGCTGAAGATCATCCGCGGGCGCATGCTGCTGATCACGGGCGTGGCGCTCAGCATGGGCGCGCTGCACTTCACGCTGATTTACCAGGGGCTGTCGCTGGCCGACGACGTCTCCACGGTGGCCATCGCGCTGCAGCTCGCGGTGCCGTTCTCCACCGTGCTGTCCATCATCTTCCTCGGCGAGCAGGTGCGCTGGAAACGCTGGACCGGCATCGCGCTGTCGTTCGCCGGCGTGATGATCATCGGCTTCGATCCCCGCGTGCTCGGCTACCTGCCCGCGCTCGCCTTCGTGATCGCCGGTGCCCTGATGGCGGCCAGCGGCATGCTGCTGATGAAGAAGCTGGAGGGTGTCAGTGTCTTCGAGCTGCAGGGCTGGCTCGCGACCATTTCCTGGCCGCTGCTGGCGGCGGCCTCCCTCGGACTGGAGAACAATCAGGCGGCCGCCATCGCCGGCGTCGACACGATGGGATGGGCGGCGGTCGGATTCTCCGCCATCGGTGCCAGCCTGTTCGGCCATGGCGCCACTTACTACCTGGTGCAGCGCTACGACGTCTCGCTGATCTCGCCGCTGATGCTCATGTCCACCCTGTTCGGCGTCATGTTCGGCGTGCTGCTGCTGGACGACCAGCTCACGCTCAGGATCGTCCTCGGCGGCCTGCTGACGCTGGGCGGCGTACTGCTGATCACGCTGCGCTCGCCGTCCCAGCCGGCGTCGGCGGCGCTGGACCAGCCGAGCGTCTCCGGCTCGAAGCACCGGTAGGAGGGCCTTCAGGCCCGATCCCGCTCTTCTGACCGCTGCATCGTTCTATCGGGGTTGGCCCGTCATCGACTGGGGCGGACTACGGGGGACGCTCAGTCGGACGTCCTGTCCTCCTTCGCTTCGGCCAGGCCTCCTTCCCGCCGTCATGGCTTCAGTCGGCCCGGACGACCCCCGCAGGGCGGCCAGGAAAGAAGGAGCGACGGTTACCAGTGGCCCGTGTTACCCATCGACGCCCAGGGTTCCTCCGACGGCAGCGCGTCGCCTTTCTGCAGCAGTTCGATGGAGATGTTGTCCGGCGAGCGCACGAAGGCCATGCGGCCGTCGCGGGGCGGGCGGTTGATGGTGACGCCGGCGTCCATGAGCTGGCGGCAGGTGTCGTAGATGTTCTCCACCTGGTAGGCGACGTGGCCGAAGTTGCGGCCCTCGCCGTATTCCTCCGGGTCCCAGTTGAAGGTGAGTTCGAGCGGGCATTCCTCGTTTCCGGGCGGTGCGACGAACACCAGCGTGAAGCGGCCCTGTTCGCTCTCGTGGCGCCGGATCTCGCGCATGCCGAGCTTGTTGCAGTAGAAGTCCAGCGATTGGTCGAGATCGCTGACGCGTACCATGGTGTGCAGGTATTTCATCGTCACCCCGGCGGTCACTTGTGAAACGGTGAGCGGAACACCCATTATAGCGGGCCATAGATCGGACCCGGAACTCATGCTGAACAGTATCCGCGCACTCACCATCGACCTCGACGACACCCTCTGGGATGTGGCGCCGGTGATCCGCCACGCCGAGGCGAAGCTCGGCGAGTGGCTGGCCAGCCGGTATCCGCGCATCCCGGAGCGGTACAAGCCCGCCGACATGCTGACGCTGCGCCAGCAGATCGTGGCAGCCAACCCGGAGCAGGCCCACGACTTCCGTTTCCTGCGCCGCGCGGTGATGCGCGAGATGGCGCTGGCGGTGGGTTATGCGGAGACGCTCGCGGACGAAGCCTTCGAGGTGTTCGACCGCCACCGCAACGAGGTGGAGTTCTTCGAGGACGTGCTGCCGGCGCTGGAGCGGCTGCATCCCCGCTATCGTCTCGTGGCCGTCACCAACGGCAATGCGGACCTGCACCGCATCGGCGTCGGCCATCTGTTCCACGGCATCGTGACCGCGGTGTCGGCGGGGGCGCCGAAGCCTCACCCGCAGATCTTCGCGCAGGCCATGGAGTACGCGCGCAGCGAGCCGGCCGAGGTACTGCACGTGGGCGATCACCCGGACCACGATATCGAGGGCGCGCGCCGGGCCGGCATGCTCACGGTCTGGGTGAACCGCAGGGGGGAGCAGTGGCCGGACCAGCTGGAACCGCCCCACGCGGAGGTGCCGGACTTCGACGCCCTGCTGGACCTGCTCGGGACCGACTGAGGGCGGGCCGTGGCACGCCCCGTCGTCATCTTCGTGCCCGGCATGAAGCCGAAGCCGGAGCCCGAGCGCCATCGCCAGCAGATCTGGCGCACCATGCTCGAAGGCGTCCGCCGGGCCGACGCGGACGTCGCCGGGGACATGGCGGCCTGCGCTGACTGCCTGACGCTGGCGGACTGGACCTGGGTCTTCTACAACACCCACGCCGATATCGAGCCCGATCTCGCCGCCATCGCGGAATTGCTCGCGAAGCCCGGCCCCACCGAAGAGGACGCCGCCGCAGCCCGGTCCTGGGGCAAGCGGCTGAAGCGTTTCGCCTACATTCTGGGGGATCTGCTGCCGTTCCTGATTCCCCATCTTGCGGACGAACGCATGCAGGTCACGCTGCAGGACGTGCGCCGGTATCTGAACGACGTCAGGGAGATCGGCCGGCGGGTGCGGCGCCGGCTGGAGATGCGCCTGGATGCCGCGTGGCGCGAGGGCCGCCCGGTATTGCTGATCGGCCACTCTCTCGGCTCCGTGATCGCCTGGGATGCCCTGTGGGAACTCTCCCGCGTCGACGCGCATCCCGGCCGGGTCGATCTCTTCCTCACCCTCGGCAGCCCGCTCGGCCAGCGCTTCGTGCAGCGGCGGCTGAAAGGCCGGGATGCCGACGGCACGGAGCGCTACCCCGACAACATCCGCCGCTGGGTGAACGTCGCGGCCATCGGCGAACTCACGGCTCTGGACCGCTCGTTCCGCCGCGACTACCGGGAGATGCTGGCCGCGGGGCTGATCGAGGACATCGAGGACTACGAGGTGCTGAACTTTTTCCGCAAGGACGGCGAGCTGAACGTGCACAGCGAGTACGGCTACCTGGTCAACCGCACCACCGGCGGCATCATCGCCGACTGGTGGCGCTCCGCAACAACCACGTAGGAGGGCCTTCAGGCCCGATCCGCTCCTCCTGGCCGACAGGACGGCCATAATAGAAAGGGGGTCGGGCCTGAAGGCCCTCCCACAAGCAGGATCGGGGCTGAAGGCCCTCCTACAACCGGGGTCGGGCCTGAAGGCCCTCCTACAGGTCGTCTAGTTCGGGGCTGATGACGATGTCGATGCGG
>CAYQZN010000096.1:0-9728 GCA_964421805.1 uncultured Woeseiaceae bacterium | reverse complement strand
TGGAGTCACGGAAAACCTCCGGAAAATCAATGAATCCATCGCTTCCATCGCCCGTGCGGCAGGCCGCGATCCGGCCTCGGTGACGCTGGTGGCGGTGTCCAAGCGCCAGCCGCTCGAGCGGGTGCGCGAGGCGGTGGCGGCCGGCCACCGCCACTTCGGCGAGAACACGCTGCAGGGGGCGCTGGCGCATATGGACGCCCTCGGCGAAGCGAATCTGGTCTGGCATTTCATCGGTCCCGTCCAATCCAACAAGACCCGGACGATCGCCGAGCGCTTCGACTGGGTGCACACGATCGAGCGGGAGAAGATCGCCCGTCGCCTGAGCGAGCAACGCCCGCCCGCTGCGCCGCCGCTGGAGGTCTGCATCCAGGTCAACGTCGACGACGAGGCGTCGAAGAGCGGCTGCGCGCCGGACGAGGCGGGCCCCCTGGCGGACCTCGTCGCCGAGCTGCCGCGACTGCGGCTGCGCGGGCTGATGTGCATACCGGCGCCGGCCGAGGGGGTCGCGGCCCAGCGCCGGCCGTTCGCCCGGCTGCGCGGCATCCTGGAGGAGCTGAACGCCCGCGGGCATCGGCTGGATACGCTGTCCATGGGCATGTCCGCCGATCTCGAGGCGGCCATACTGGAGGGAGCGACGCTGGTCCGGGTGGGCACCGACGTGTTCGGCCCGCGCCCGACGGACGGCTGACGCGGCCGGAACGGAGGAGCCATGCGCGAACCAGTCATCGGTTTCATCGGCGGCGGCAACATGGCCACCGCCATCATCCGCGGCCTCCTGGGCCGGGGTGTGGATGCTGAGCGCATCGCCGTCGCCGACCCCAGCGGGGAGCGGCGCGACGCGCTGGCGGCGCTGCTGCCCGGCGGGCGCGTCAGCGCGGACAACAGGGACGTGGCAGCCGCCGCACACGTGCTCGTGCTGGCCGTGAAGCCCCAGATGATGGGGGACGTGCTGCGACCGCTGGCCGAGACCGTGCAGGCCTCGGCGCCGCTGGTCGTCTCGATCGCGGCTGGCATACGCAGCGACGATATCGATGCCTGGCTCGGCGGCGGACTTGCCGTGGTGCGCTGCATGCCCAATCAGCCGGCGCTGGTCGGCGAGGGCATGACCGTACTCTATGCCAACCGCCGTGCCCTGCCCGGCCGGGACCGCGCCGACGAGGTGCTGTCGGCCGCCGGCCCGACGCTCTGGGTGGACGAGGAATCGATGATCGATGCCGCAACGGCAATCTCCGGCAGCGGCCCGGCCTATTTCTTCTACCTGCTGGAGGCGCTCATCGACACGGCCACCGAACTCGGTTTCACGCCGGAGCAGGCGCGCCGCCTGGCAGTGCAAACGGCGAAGGGCGCCGCCGCCACGGCGGAGAGCGAGGCCGACGAGCCCGCCGTGCTGCGCCAGCGCGTCACTTCGCCGGGCGGGACCACGGCGGCCGCATTCACCGTCCTCGAGGATGCAGACGTTCGTGCTATCTTTAGACGCGCCATTTTCGCCGCGCGGCAGCGGGCCGGCGAGCTCGCCGGAGATGCCGCGACGGAATGAGTCCCGCCGCACGCGACCGCACGGAGTGAGAGCTTGGACGACGCGCTGATCTTCCTCTTCCGGACCCTGGCCGACCTGTTCCTGATCGTGCTGCTGCTGCGGCTTTTCATGCAGCTGTTCCGGGCCGACTTCCGCAACCCGGTCTCCCAGGCGATCGTGCGCATCACCTCGCCGTTCATCGTGCCGCTGCGGCGTGTCCTCCCGCCCATGGGCAAGATCGACACGGCCACGCTGGTGGTGATACTGCTGTTCGAGCTCGTGTTCGTCGCCGCCATGGCGTACGCACTGAATATGACACCGCACGGCTTCGGACTGCTGTACTACGCCATCCTGCGCACGGTCATGATAGCGCTGCGCTTCTTTTTCTTCGCCATCATCGTCTACGTCATATTGAGCTGGGTGGCACCCGGCACGTACAACCCGGTCACCAGCCTGCTCAGCCAGCTGGTCAACCCCATCCTGGACCCTGCCCGGCGCATCATTCCCACCATCGGCGGGCTGGATCTCTCACCGCTGCTCGTCGCCATCCTGCTGCAGGCCGCCAGCATCGCCGTCGGCGGCGGCCTGCCCGGCGTGCTGCACTGACGGCAGCGGTCCACGCGCCGGCCGGCCGGCAGCCGCGGTTCGGGCCGGGGGAAGCGGATGGTTTATAGTAGGACCGTCATGAAAAGGCACGGGGAGACCGCTATGAGGCCGACGAAAACGATACTGCTTGCGCTGGCGGCTGTGCTGTTCTCCGCCTGCGGCGATGGCGGGCAGCCGGAGCGCAACGTGCCCGAGGCGATGCCCTCGAACGAGACGTCCGCCGAGGTGGGTGACTACATCGTGCACTACAACGCGATGACCACCGATCAGCTCACGCCGACGGTCGCGCAGAGCACGGGTATAGTCCGGTCAAAGAACCGGGCGATGCTGAACGTGAGCTTCGTGGAGAAAGAGACCGGCAACACGGTGGCGGGAGGCGTCGAGGTGTCGGCGGCCAACCTCACGGGGCAGACGAAGAACATCACGATGCGCCGCGTACGTGACGGCGAGGCGACCTACTACATCGGCGAGGTGCCGGTCGCGCATCGGGAGACGCTGGTCTTCAACATCGAGGCAACACCACCCGGCGCCGCACAGCCCACCATGCTGAAATTCCGCCGCCAGTTCTTCACGGATTGACGAAACCCCGAAAAAAACCCTGCGAAATGCACTTCGGCATCTGTCGCGGCACGGCGAGTTGTGGTAAGTTGCCGCGCTTTATCGAGCCGGGATTGCCCGGGTTTTTCGTTCCATCCAGGAGTTGATACATGGCAGCAAAGAAAAAGGCCGCTACCACGGCCAAGAAGGCACCGACGAAGTCGGAGATCTACAGACACATCGCGGAAGACACCGGGCTCACCCGCAAGGACGTCGCCGCAGTCTTCGACTCCCTGTCCGTCCTGATGAAGAAGAACCTCGGCGGCCGCGGCGCTCCCGGGACGTTCACGCTGCCCGGCCTGGCGAAGATGACCGTCAAGAAGAAGCCCGCCGTCAAGGCGCGCAAGGGCATCAACCCGTTCACGGGCGAGGAGATGATGTTCAAGGCCAAACCGGCCAGCAAGACGGTGAAGGTCACGGCCCTGAAAGGCCTGAAAGACATGGTCTGAGTCACATCCGCGTGACACGGATCGAAAAAAGCCGGGCAGTCGCCCGGCTTTTTTTGTTTATTCCCGGCCCTGCTCGGGGCGGGCCAGCAGTTTGCGCCGCATGACCTCGGAGCGCGGCACGTAGAGCAGCTCGCCGATCTTGAGCACCATCGCGTCCTCGTACTTGTCGAGCCGCCCGTCGGCGAAAGCCACGGCCCACAGCCGGCCCATCAGCTCCGACTTCTGCCGCTCGTCGAGCCGTTCGTGCAGCGTGCGAGTGAATTCGAACAGCGATACCGAATGCTCCACCCGTTCGCTGGCCTCCTCGCGCAGCAGCATCGCCTCCTCTTCGGTAAGCGCGTAATGGCGGCGCAGCAGCTGCTCGAGTGCCAGCGCCTCCTCCGCGTCGAAATCGAAATCGGCGCGGGCCACCTCGACCAGCAGCGCCGCAGCCGCGAGCCGTATGGCGTGCTCCTCGTCCTGCGCCGAGGCACTCTCCTCCGAACCGTCCAGCAGTGATTCCAGTTTCCGCGCCAGCGCATCGAGCATGATCAGTCCGCGTCCTTCCTCTCGCCGTCGAGCAGCTCGCCGAGCCGCTCGCGCAGCAACGTGAGTTTACCGTGGAAAAAATGGTCGACCTCCGGCAGCAGCAGGAGTTCCGGGCCCGGCGCCAGCTCGTTGACCCATTCGACGACGCCATCGACGTCCACGAGTTCGTCCTCCTCGCCCTGGATGACGATCCACGGACACTCGGGCTGACGCTCCGTGGCCACCGGCAGCCGGCCGACGGGCGGTGCCACGGTGATCAAGCGCGCCGGCGGCCGCCGGGCAGCGGCATGCAGTGCTACCGCCGCGCCGAAGGAAAATCCGGCAAGCCATGCGTCGCCGCCGAAACGCCGCTCGGCCCAGTCCATCACCGCAAGCGCGTCGTCCACCTCGCCGATGCCCTCGTCATAGCTGCCCTGGCTGGCTCCGACCCCGCGGAAGTTGAAGCGGATCGCCGCGAGACGGCGTTCGTTGAACACGCGGCACAGCGTGTGCACGACCTTGTTCTGCATGCTGCCGCCGTGCTTGGGATGGGGATGGCACGCGACACCGTAACCGGCGGGCTCGCCTTCCGGCGGCAGCTCGAGCAACGCCTCCAGGCCGCCTGCGGGGCCCGGGATAGTCACCTCTTCACGCCGGGGCAGCTTGCGCATCCGTGCTCCCCTCGGCAGCGGCCTTCTTCGGCTTGCCCGGCGCGAAGTAGACGATGGTATCGCCGGGCTTGGGTTCCAGCTCGTGCTGCACCGAGAACAAGTCCACGTCGCCGTCCGACCCCAGCAGGATGACCTGCATCGCGTCCTCGGGCCGCTCGCTCAGGAAGTCACTGTAGCTGTAGTTCTCCGACAGCCTGGTCTTGTAGAAGGCCCATCCGCGCACGTACAGCCGCCAGAGGCGCTCGAACACGGCATCCTTGTCGAATGCCACGTTGCCCCTGCGCGGCCGCGCGATCGCCTTGGGATCGTCCTCGGTCTCCGCCCCCATGGGCAGCTGGAAGACGTGGCGCTGGCCCACCTCCGGCGCGATCTGGGTGCAGACCAGCGCGTTGTAGGCGTCGTTGCTGGTGGCCGCCAGCACCGTGCGCACGTGCGCGAGTTCCACCGACTCCTCCGCGAACTCCGAGAGGATGTCGCCGTAGAAGACGGGCACGCCGGCCAGCCGGGCCGCGCGCAGGTTGTGCCAGGAGGAATCCGCCACCAGCACGTTCACCTTCAGTCCCTGCAGCGTACGCGCCAGCTCGATGGTCCAGGGCGAAGCGCCGACGATCACGACGCTGTCGCGGTGCCGCGACGACAGCCCGAGGCGCCCCGCCAGCCAGTTCAGCGACAGGCCGTGGGCGAAGACGGTGGCGAATATCACGGCGAACACCAGCGGCAGCAGCACGTCGGCGTCGTAGCCGGCGTCGACCAGCCGCGGCCCCATGACACCCGCCGTGGCAGCGGCGACGATACCCCGCGGCGCGATCCACGAGAGCAGCAGGCGCTCGCGGAACTCCATATTCGCGCCGATCGTGGCCAGCATGATGGCCGCGGGCCTGGCCAGGACCATGATGGCCGCTATCAATGCCGCGCCGCGCCAGCCGATCGAGGTGAGGGACTCGACGTTCAGATCGGCGGTGAGCAGCACGAACACCACCGACACGAGCATGATGGTGATGTACTCCTTGAAGCGCTTCATGTCGCCGATGCCCGGCAGATTCATGTTCGCAACCACAATACCCATGATGGTCACCGCCAGCAGCCCCGCTTCGTGCTGCATCAGGTTGGAGGCCTCGTAGACGACGAGCACGAGGCCCAGCATCACCGGGCTCTTCAGATACTCCGGCACCAGCCCGGCGCGGAATGCCCGCCCCGTGAGCCAGCCGCCGAGGCCGCCGAACACGAGTCCGGAGGTGATGGCGAGGCCGACTCCCTGCAGCACCTCCGCCAGCCCCGAGCCTTCACCGCTGAAGACGAAAAACTGGAACACCAGCACTGCCAGCAATGCACCGATGGGATCGTTGACGATGCCTTCCCACTTCAGATACGAGGCGGTGCGCCGGTTCAGCGCGCTCTGGCGCAGCAGCGGCATGATCACCGTCGGTCCGGTCACCACCATGATGGCGCCGAACACCAGCGACACCGCCCAGTCCAGGCCGCCGATGTAATGGGCGCACAGCGTGGCGGCCGCCCAGCCGAACGGCGCCCCCAGATACACCAGCCGCTGAACGCCGCGGGCCGCCTCCTTCAGCTCGGCCAGCCTGAGGCTGAGGCCGCCCTCGAACAGGATGATGGCGACACAGAGGCTGATGACCGGGCGCAGCAGATCGCCGAGTTCCTCGCTGGGATTGATCCAGCCGAGCCCGGGGCCGACGATCAGCCCGGAACCGGCCAGCAGCACGATGGCCGGCAGGCGCAGGCGCCAGGCCACCCACTGTGCTGCCACGCCCAGCGCCACGACGCCGACGATGACGAGGACGATCTGATCTTCAGGCATCGGGATCTTCAGGCATGAGCGATGCTCGACAGGAACAAGCGGCGTACGGTAACGGCCGCGCCTGCAGCCCGCAACAGCGGGCGCACCCCGCCATGTCGACCCCCGGCGCCACCGGTTTTCTGGCCGTCGATAACCTAAATACCGTAAAATTAGTCATTTACGGACTGAAACCCGCGGCTGGCGCGAGACACGCCCGCGGGATGGAGTCGCACCGTGTCGAACAAGCGCATCGAACTCGAAAACACCTACTGCGCGCAGAACTACCACCCACTGCCCGTCGTGCTGAGCCGCGGCGAGGGTGTCTACGTCTGGGACGACGAGGGCCGCCGTTATCTCGACATGATGAGCGCGTACTCTGCGGTCAGCCACGGGCACGCTCATCCGCGCCTGATCCAGGCGCTCACCCGCCAGGCGAGCGAACTCAGCATCGTCTCCCGGGCCTTCCACACCGACAAGCTCGGGCCGTTCCTGAAGCGCATCTGCGAACTGACCGGGCAGGACCGGGCGCTGCCGATGAACACCGGCGCCGAGGCGGTGGAGACCGCACTGAAGGCGGCCCGCAAGTGGGCTTACACGGTCAAGGGAGTGGAGCGCGACAAGGCGGAGATCATCGCCTGCCGGAACAACTTCCACGGGCGCACCATCACGATCGTCGGCATGTCCAGCGAGGAGTCGTACCGGGAAGGCTTCGGCCCGTTCCCGCCCGGCTTCCGCCTGGTCGACTTCGGCGACGCGGAGGCACTGGAAGCCTCCATCACGGCGAACACCGCTGCCTTCCTCGTGGAACCCATGCAGGGCGAAGGCGGCATCGTGATACCGCCGCCCGGTTACCTGGCCGCGTGCCGGGAGATCTGCCGGCGCCACAACGTGCTGCTGATCTGCGACGAGATCCAGACCGGTCTCGGCCGCACCGGCCGCTTCCTCGCCTCGGAGCACGACGACGTGGTGCCGGACGGGCTGATACTCGGCAAGGCCCTGGGCGGCGGCATCCTGCCGGTGTCCATGTTCCTCGCCCGCCGCGACGTCATGGAGGTGTTTCGGCCCGGCGATCACGGCAGTACCTTCGGCGGCAATCCGCTGGCCGCCGCCGTCGCCCTGGAAGCGCTGAACATCATCGTCGAGGAAGACCTGCCGGCGCGCAGCGAGGCGATGGGCGCCTTCCTGCTGGAGGAACTCCGGCGCATCGACAGCCCGCTGGTGCGCGACGTGCGCGGCCGGGGCCTGTTCGTGGGTCTCGAGATCGACCCGCACAAGGGCAGCGCCCGCGAAGTCGTGGAGCGCCTCATGCAGAAAGGCGTGCTCAGCAAGGAGACCCACGAGACCGTGGTGCGGCTGGCACCGCCGCTGTCCATCTCGAAGGATCAGCTGCAGTGGGCGCTGGCGCGCATCGCCGAGGTACTGGCCGACATGGAGCGCCTGCGCAAGGCGTCGTGAGGCGCGCGCAGCAGGAGCAGCCAGAGCATGCCCGGTCCACCCATCACGATCATCGGCCTGGCGCTGCTCTCGGCGCTGGCCGGCGGATTGATCGGGTGGTACCTGCATGCCGAGCGCCATCGCCGCCAGCGACTGACGACGGCTGCTACCTGGCAGGAAAAGCTGCAGACGGAGGAACTGGCCAAGGAACGGCTGCGCAAGCAGATACGCAGCCTCGCCGAGCGGCTGGACGCCGCGCGCCGGGCCGAGCGCGAGGCGCGTCAGCAGCTTGCGCGCACCGAGCGGGAACTCGCCGGGGCGGCGGCAACGGCGGACGAGGCGTCGAGCGCACTCACCGACTGCCGCGTGGCGCTGGCGGCGGCCAATCGCAAGCGCGACGAACTGCATGCCCAGCTGCAGCGTCTGCTCACGCGCAGCCGGGACCTCATGGCGGCCTCCAGGGCGAAGGACGAAAAGATATTCACGCTGAGCCGGGAACTCGATAGCTGGCAGGAGCGCCTGCCGCCGCTGGTCTATCGCTTCCGCGAGAAGGCGCGGGAGGCCACTGCCGCCCACCGCGCGCTGGATATGGAGCGGGCCCGGGCGCGGGAGCTGGAGGACACGCTGCGCACCCGCATCCTGCCGCTCACCGACCCGCCGCCCGGCGGCGGCGACAATGGCGGCCACCGCCATGGGGCCGATTCCGGCGCAGGGGGAGATGGCGGCAAGGGCGGCAAGGGCGGCAAGCCGGGCGACAGAACGATGCCGGTCCATCGGCCCGGGGACGACCTGAAGCGCATCCGCGGCATCGGCCCGGTCCTCGAGCAGCTGCTGAACGATCTCGGCATCTACCGGCTGCAGCAGATCGCCGAGTTCGGCCCGGACGACGTCGAGAGGGTGCAGGCGGCTCTGCAGGACTTCCCCGACCGCATCGAGCGGGACCACTGGGTGGAGCAGGCCCGCACATTGATCTCAGAGTACCGGCCCGGGGCCGGTGAAACATCCTGGACAGGGAGGACGGAAACATGAACCTGACGACGACGGCTTTCCGCGACGGCGAGCGCATCCCCGACGAGTTCTGCTTCGGCAACCCGGCGGACGAGGGTCACATGACCCTGGGAGCGAACCGCAACCCGGACTTCACCTGGGCGAACCTGCCCGAAGGCACCCGTTCGCTGGTGCTGCTCTGCGTGGATGTGGACGTGCCGAGCAAGGCCGACGACGTGAACCAGGAAGGGCGCACCATCTCCGCCGACCTCCCCCGGGTGGATTTCTACCACTGGGTCATGGTGGACATTCCGCCGAGCATCGCAGGCCTGCCCGCGGGCTCCTGCTCCGACGGCGTCACGCCGAAAGGCAAGAAGGACCCGTCGGGCCCGGATGGTGCCCGCCAGGGTCTGAACGACTATACGAGCTTCATGGCCGGCAATCCGGACATGGCCGGCGAGTACTTCGGCTACGACGGCCCCTGCCCGCCGTGGAACGACGAGCTGCTCCATCATTACCACTTCGTGCTCTGCGCGACGGACCTGGAGCGGGTGCCGGTCGAGGGGAAATTCACCGGCCAGGACGTGATGGCGGCGCTGGAAGGGCACATCCTCGCCGAGTCACGACTGGTGGGCACCTACACGCTCAATCCGGACGTCGGCTGACGTCCCGAGCCTGCCGGCGAATCAGCGCGCGGCCTCCGGGCGGACGGTGAAATCCACGATCCGTATCCGGGTGCCGGGCTCGCCGGCCGGGTAGCGCTGGCCCAGCACCTGCGCCAGGGCGTCGTCCTCGTAGACGCCGGCGGGGGCCGCCTGGAGCACCCGGGCGTCCACCGGCCGGCCGCCGGCATCCACCTCGACTTCCACCTGCACGAACCCGCGCCGCACGCGCCCGGTTGCCGCGGCCGGCGGCACCGGTTCCAGCATCGGCGGGGGCTCCTCCAGTTCCGGCAGACGGCGGCGCGGCTCGCCCAGCAGCTCGGCCACGTCGAGGCTGTCGTAACCCACCAGCAGGTCGAGGGGATGCGCCTCCACGGCTATCTCGTCCTCGCCGGTCGCCCGCTCGAAACCGCCCCACAGCTGGACGGCGACCACCAGCATGGCACCGGAGACCACGCACGCGGTCAGGAAAGAGGCGAGCAAGCGCAGCATCGCTAAGCG
>CAYQZN010000095.1:0-9730 GCA_964421805.1 uncultured Woeseiaceae bacterium | reverse complement strand
ACCTTGCCGCCGATATCCGTCATGTGGCCGAACATGGCCGAATAGGCGATCAGGCGGCCGTCCTTGAAGATCGGGCGCAGCAGCAGCCAGTCGTTGGCGTGACTGACGGCCCCGTTGCAGGCGTAGGGATCCGAGGTCAGGAAGACGTCCCCTTCCTCGATGGTGCCGTCGTAGGCTTCCTTGAAGCCGTGGATGAAGCTGCCGAACTGGCCGACCACCATCTTGCCGTCCACATTGGCGATCATCGGGAACTCGTCGTGCTGCTCGCGGATACCCGGCGACATGGCGGTGCGGAACAGCACCGTGTCCATCTCCCAGCGCGCGTTAAGCATGGCGTTCTCGATGATGTCGAGGGTAATCGGGTCGATCTTCTCCCGCTTGAACTTGCGCGGCTTGGTTTCAACTAGTCTTGCAGGCATGTCGTGCTCCCTTCGTAATCATGCATCGGGGCGGATGAGGATGTTGCCGAACTCGTCCACCTTGCCGGTGTGCGCGGGCAGGATCAGCGTGGTGGAGTCCATCTCCAGCACGATGGCCGGCCCCGGTATCCGGTTGCCCGCCTTCAGTTTCGAGCGGTGATAGAGCTTCGCGTCGCGATCCTTGCCGTCCACGTACACCTTGTGCTCGGCGATAACGGCATCCTTCGCGCTCTTGCCGCCCTTCTCGATCACCGCGGGCTTCACGGTGGTGGCCTTGCCGTTCACCACCGCACGCAGGTTCACCAGTTCCTTCTCCTCGTCGAGAGCGAAGGTGAACAACTGGCGATGCATCTCGTCGAACTGGTCGCCGATCGCATCGAGTCCCTTCTTCCTGATCTCCTTCAGATCCACGTCCACCGTCAGCGTCAGGCCCTGGCCGTGATAGCGCAGGTCCGCCTGGTAGGAGATGGTCTGGTCCTTCTTGGCCACGCCCTCCTTGTCCAGCGTCTTCGAGGCTCTGGCCGCCAGCTGGGTGAAGATCTTCTCGAGGCCGGCAGGCGTGGTATTGGAGAAACGCTTGATGTAGGTGCGCGCCGCCTCGTTGCGCATCCGCGTGGTGGCGTCACCATAGGCACAGAGTACGCCCGGACCCGGCGGGATGATGACCGGCCAGGAGTTCATCAGGCGACCGAGCGCATTCGCGTGCAGGGGTCCCGCGCCGCCGAACGCAATGAGGGCGAACTCCCGCGGGTCGTAGCCCTTCTCCACCGAGACCAGCCGCAGGGCGCCGAACATGTTCTCGTTGACCAGCTTGATGATGCCTTCGGCGGCGCGTTTCAGCGGCAATCCCAGCGCATCGGCCACCTGCTTGACGGCCTTCTCGGCCAGATCCCGGCGAATCTCCATGTCGCCGCCGAGACGGGCGTCCGTGGGCAGGTAGCCCAGCACCACGTTGGCGTCGGTGACCGTCGGGGCCTCGCCGCCCTTGTTGTAGGCCGCGGGACCGGGATCGGCGCCGGCACTCTCCGGCCCGACACGCAGCGCACCGGTGAGTTCGGGCACGTGAGCGATGGAGCCGCCGCCCGCGCCGACGGTGCGCACGTCCACCGAGGAGGCCCGCACGGTCACGTCGCCCACGCTGGTCTCACGGCGGAGCTGGGCGTAGCCGTTCTCCACCAGCGCCACGTCCGTCGAGGTGCCGCCCATGTCGAAGGTCAGCAGGTTCGGATACCCGGCCTGTTTCGCCACCCAGATGGCCCCAGAGACGCCGCCCGCGGGACCGCTCATGAGCAGATTGACCGGATAGTTCCGCGCCTGCGTCGCCGAGGCCAGGCCGCCGTCGGAACGCAGGACGTGCAGCTGCACTTCCTTGTTCAGGTCCTTGCGCAGGTTGCGGCGCAGATTGTTGATGTAGGCGTCCACCTTCGGGCGCACATAGGAGTTGGCCACCGTCGTGATGGTGCGCTCGTACTCCTGCATCTCCGGCACCACCTCGGAGGACAGCGATACCGGCATCTTCGGGAAGACCTTCTTGGCGACCTTCGCCACCTCGCGCTCGTTGGCCGGGTTGGCATAGGAGTTGATCAGCGAGACCGTCAGCGCTTCCACGCCACGGCCTTTCAGCCGTTTGAGTTCCTTCTCCAGCTTGCCCTTGTCGAGGGGCGTCACCACCTTGCCGTCGGCGCCCATGCGCTCCTCGGCCTCCACCGTCAGGGCAAGCGGCGCCAGCGGCGCGCTCTTGTTGTAGATCACCCAGCCGCCCAGCCCACCGGGGACGAAGGAGCGGGCGATCTGCAGCACCTGCCGGTAGCCTTGGGTGGTGACCAGCCCGACCGTGGCGCCCTTGCCCTCCAGGATCGTATTCGTGGCCACGGTGGTGCCGTGCATGACGTGCGTGATCTTCGTCGGGTCTATGCCCGCCTCATCGCAGATCTTCGCGATACCGTTCAGAACACCGATGGAGGAGTCTGCGGGCGTACTCGGAACCTTCGCGGTCCAGGTATCCCCGTTCTTCTCGTCCACGAGCAAGAGATCTGTGAACGTGCCGCCCACGTCCACGCCGAGTCGGTAGGCCATGGCTTCCCCTTAATGGCTTTGGTTCATATCCGCCGGTACGCCGTGTTCGCCGCACCACAGTCGTGTCTTTCTCTCTCCCGGAGCCCCCGGACAGGATAACCGGAGTCTCGCGGCTTTGCGCGCGGCTCGCAACCGCGCCCTCACCCCCCGGCGGCGGCCCGCTCCGTGGCCACGTCCGGGAAGATCCCCGCCTTCGGCAGCATCGCAGGAACCCCCCGCCCGAGCTGCTTTTCCAGCCAGAGGCTGGTCTCGATGATCTGCGGCAGCGACACGCCCGTCTCGATGCCGGAGCGCTCCAGCAGGTAGACCAGGTCGTCGGTCGGGATGTTGCCCGTCGCCGCCGGCGCGAACGGGCAACCGCCGATGCCGCCGATGCTGGCGTCGAGCGACGCAACGCCGGCGTCGACCGCCGCCTGCGCGTTGGCGAGCCCGGTGTTGCGCGTGTTGTGAAGATGACAGCGCAGCGGCATGCCGGGGACCGCCTCGGCCACACGGCCGAGCAGGTCCCGGACCTGGGAAGGTACTGCGACGCCGATGCTGTCCGCCAGCGCCAGTTCCACCGGTCCGGCCTCTGCCACCCGTTGCACGATCTCCAGGACCCGCTCCGGCGCGACCTCACCTTCGAAGGGGCAGCCGAAGGCCGACGAGACCATGATGTTGGCGCGGATACCTGCTTCCTTCGCCTGCGCCGCAATCTTCAGCCACGTTGCCACGGATTCGTCGCTGCTCACGCCCTGATTGCGGCGGTTGTAGGTATCGCTGGCCACCACCACCATTCCGACCTCGTCGATGCCGCAGTCGCGGGCCCGCTCGAAGCCGCGTTGGTTCAGCACCAGGCCGATGTAGGTCACGTCGTCGCGACGCGGCAGAGCCGCCACCAGTTCCTCGGCGCCGGCCATCTGCGGCACCTTCTTCGGATTGACGAAGCTCGCGACCTCGAGACGACGTATGCCTGCGTCCACCGCGCGGCGGATGAACTCCGCCTTGACCTCGACGGACAGAACCTCCGGCTCGGACTGCAGTCCGTCACGGGGCCCGACTTCGATGATGGAGATGCTGCGCTTCATGTCACGTCGACAATTCTCGGGTCGGCAGGTTCGGCTGGCTGGAATGCCGCCTATTGTATACAAGTGACCGAAGCAGACAAGAGAATCCTGAATGCCTTAACGCAGATCCGACAAAATTGTATACACTAGCGGAGGTCAATCAGGCGGCACGTGCCGCGCCGCCGCGCGCATTCAGAGGGAGAGCCATGGCGAGCGAATCGGGGAATAGTGACACTAACCGGGGACCGCTGTCCGATCTGCGGGTGATCGAGATGGGCACGCTGCTGGCCGGTCCGTTCTGCGGCCAGCTCATGGGCGATTTCGGCGCGGAGGTCATCAAGATCGAACCGCCCGGCCAGGGCGATCCCATGCGCGACTGGGGCCAGGAGAAGGCGCACGGCAAGTCCCTCTGGTGGCCGGTGATCGCACGCAACAAGAAATCGGTCACGGTCAACCTGCGGGTCGAGGAAGGTCAGCAGATCGTGCGCGATCTGGTCCGCGAGGCCGACTTCCTGCTGGAGAATTTTCGCCCCGGCACGATGGAGCGCTGGAACCTCTCTTACGAAGAGCTGAAGAAGATCAACCCGGGGCTCATCATGATCCGGGTCTCCGGCTTCGGTCAGACCGGTCCCTATGCGAAACGGGCCGGCTTCGGCGCGGTCGGCGAATCGATGGGCGGACTGCGCTACGTCTGCGGCGACCCGTCCGCGCCGCCGAGCCGGGTGGGCATCAGCATCGGCGATTCCCTGGCAGCCACCTTCGCCACGGTCGGCGCTCTCGCGGCGCTGCATCATCGCGAACGCACCGGCGAGGGACAGGTGGTCGACTCGGCCATCTACGAGGCGGTCCTCAATATGATGGAATCGCTCATCACCGAGTACGACAAGGCAGGCTATATCCGCGAGCGCCAGGGCTCCATCCTGCCCGGCGTCGCACCCTCCAACGTCTACCCCACCCGGGACGACAAGCTGCTGCTGATCGCCGCCAACCAGGACACCGTTTTCCGGCGCCTGACCGCCGCCATGGGCCGGCCGGAGCTGGCCGAGGACGAGCGCTACCACAACCACTCCGCACGCGGGGCGCACCAGCAGGAACTCGACGAGCTGGTGGCCGACTGGACCCGCACCAAGGACCAGAAGGAACTCATCGAACTCATGGAAGAACACGGCATCCCGGCAGGCGGCATCTACCGCGCCCCCGAGATGCTGGAGGATGCCCATTTCCAGGCCCGCCAGGCGATCATCGAAACGATGCACCCGGAGCTAGGCAAGCTGAAGATGCAGAACGTGGCGCCGAAACTCTCGGGCACGCCGGGCTCGGTCCGCAGTCCGGGCCCCGCCCTCGGCCAGCATACCGACGAAATCCTCGCCGGCCTGTCCGGTTATGACGCAGAGCGTCTGCAAGCACTGCGTGAGAACGGAGTGATCTGAGGTGACGGACAGGCTCGAGGACGATTACCGGCAGGCCGGCTTCGGCCGCGCGCTGCAGCCGGGCACGCGCCCTGCCCTGCTCGTCGTCGACTTCGTGCGCGCCTACCTGGATCCCGATTGTCCGCTGTATGCCGGTGTGGAGGACACTCTCGCGCACTGCCGGCGACTGCTCGCCGGCGCCCGCGAGGCCGGCATCCCGGTGCTCCACACCAACGTGGCCTTCACGCCCGGGGGCATCGACGGCGGCGTGTTCTACCGCAAGGTGGGCGCGCTGCGATGCCTGGACCGCGGGTCTCCCTATGGCGAGTTCGCCGACGGCCTGGAGCCGCGGGAAGGCGAGACGGTGGTGACAAAACAGTACGCCAGCGCATTCTTCGGCACCTCACTCGCCTCGACGCTGACGAGTCTCGGCGTCGATACCGTATTCATCGCCGGACTCACGACCAGCGGCTGCATCCGCGCCACCGCGGTGGACGCCATCCAGCACGGATTCCTGCCCTTCGTCGTGCGCGAGGCAGTCGGAGACCGGGACCCGGCGCCCCACGAGGCGAATCTGTTCGACCTGCAGGCGAAGTACGCCGAGGTCATCGCTCTGGATGCGGCCCTCGGGCACCTCGCCCGGCGCCGGACGGAGGCGAAGCAGCCATGATAGGCCCCATACGCTGCGTGACCGTCACCGTCCCGGACCTGGCTCATGCGGTGGAAACCTACCGGGAATACCTCGGCTACGAACCATTCCACGATGAGCGGCTGGCGGCCGCACAGGCCGAACACATGGGGGCGCCCGCCCTAGCCGGCGCGGACTGCGCCCTGCTGAGGCCGGCCGGTGGGGGCGATTTCTGCTTCCGCTTCATCGCCCAGTCACTGCCGCCCGGGTACCGTCCGCTGACCACCTGGGGCTGGAACGCCGCCGAGCTGATCGTCGAGGACGTCGACCGCCTGGCCGCCGAGCTCGAGGACTCTCCGTTCCGTATCGTCGGCCCGCCGGAGGACCTGTCTTTCTCCGACGCCATCCGCGCCATGCAGGTCATCGGGCCGGCAGAAGAAGTGCTCTATCTGACCATGGTCAAGGAGCCGCTGCCCGGGTTCGATCTGCCGCGGCCGGCCTGCCCTGTGGACCGCACGTTCATCGTCATCCTCGGCGGCACGGACATGGGAGCCATGCAGGCGTTCTACCACGGCAGCTTCGGCGTCCCCGAGGTACCCGTCATGGAGGCCCGTATCTCGGTGCTGTCCCGCGCGCTGGATCTGCCGCCCGACACCATGCACCCCATCGCCGCCATGCCGCTTGCCGGCCGCTCCCTGATCGAGGTGGACGACTATCCGGCCACGACGACGGCGCGCGACTGCCCGCCCGGCGGACTGGCACCGGGCATCGCCATGGTGAGCTTCGCCGCCGACGCCCTCCCGCACGATCTTCCGGCCGGGCGCTTCTCCGCGCCGCCGTATCACGGCGCGCGCAGCGCCCTCACCACCGGCGCGGCGGGCGAGCTGGTCGAACTCATCCAGACCTGAACCTGCGGATCTGGACAGCGCCTCCACAGCGGCGGGAGGCGGTCCGCAGGCATCGCGCTGCAATGCACAAACGGCCCTCATACACCGTATAATCGGGGCGGACAAAAGGAGCTGACTATGGATTTTTCACTGACCGAAGACCAGGAGATGATCCAGGCCGCGGCACGTGAGTTCGCGCAGAACGAGATCGCGCCGGTCGCAGCCAGATTCGACGAGAGCGGCAAGTTCCCCGAGGAGACCATCCGCAAGGCGGGTGAGCTCGGCTTCATGGGCATCGAGGTGCCCGAGGAGTACGGCGGCGCGGGACTCGATGCCGTCGGCTACGTCCTGATGATGGAGGAGATCGCCGCGGCGGATGCCGCCCACAGTACGATCGTGTCCGTGAACAATTCGCTCTACTGCAACGGCATCCTTCTGTTCGGCACCGAGGACCAGAAAAAGACGTTCGTGACGCCGGTCGCCTCGGGCGAAGCCATCGGCGCCTACGCGCTCACCGAGCCCCAGTCCGGCTCCGACGCAGGCAACATGCGCTCCCGCGCCGTGCTGTCCGACGACGGCAGCCATTACGTGATCAATGCCAAGAAATCCTGGATCACATCCGGACCCGTCGCCCGCTATCTGGTGCTGTTCGCCATGACCGAACCCGACAAGGGTGCCGGCGGCGTCAGCGCCTTCCTGATCGATACGGAGAAGGACGGCTTCAGCCGCGGCAAGACGGAGCCCAAGCTCGGCATCCGCGCCTCGGCCACCTGCGAGATCGAGCTCGAGGACTACCGGTGCCCCGCGGAGCACCGTCTCGGGGACGAAGGTCAGGGCTTCAAGATCGCCATGACCGTGCTGGACGCCGGACGTATCGGCATCGCAGCTCAGGCCGTCGGCATCGCGCGGGCCGCCTACGAGGCCTCACTGGAATATGCCAGAGAGCGCGAGGCATTCGGCTCCCCCATCGGCAGCTTCCAGATGATCCAGGCCAAGATCGCCGACATGAAGACCCGACTGGAAGCGGCGCGGCTGTTGACGCTGCGTGCCGCATGGGCGAAAGACGAGGCGAAGAAGACCGGCGCCCGCAACACGCTGAACGGCAGCCTGGCGAAACTGTTCGCCTCCGAGGCCGCCATGTACATCACCCACCAGGCCGTGCAGATCCACGGCGGCATGGGCTACAGCAAGGAATTACCGGTCGAGCGCTATTTCCGCGACGCGAAGATCACGGAGATCTACGAGGGCACCAGCGAGGTGCAGCGGATGGTCATAGCGAGGCAGGAGACGGGACTGCGCTGACAGGTCCCGGCGCTGGCGGCTCTCAGAGCTCGTTCTCGGCGACGTACACGACGAGCCCGTCCAGCTCCTCGGTCACCTCGATCTGGCAGGTCAGTCGACTCGTGGGCCGGCGCTCGTACGCCGCGTCCAGCATGCTGTCTTCCATATCGTCCATGTCGGACAGCTTGTCGAGCCAACCCTCGTCGATGTAGGCGTGGCAGGTGGCACAGGCGCAGGCGCCGCCGCATTCCGCGACGATACCCTCGATGTTGTTGTCCATCGCGCCTTCCATGACCGTATAGCCGGTCTCGACCTCGACGTCGTGGCGTTCTCCGTCGGTGCTGACGTAGGTGATCCTGGGCATTCTCCGCTCTCACAAAAAAGGCGCGCCGGCCACGACACGCCGTAGTTCATAAAACACTGATGCGGACCCGCGCGAGCGCCGGCCCGTAATGATTGCCGACGATTACTCGTTCTGGGCGATGGCCTGGCGCAGCTGCTCGAGCCGCTCAATCTCGCCGTCGATCACGCTGATCCACTGGCTGCCGATCTTCTGGTACTCATCGTCCCGGCGGACGACCATGAAGGTCTGCCGCGCATCCTGGTAACGATCCAGGTTGTACTGGCACATACCGATGGTGATGCGTACGTCGCTCGGTTCGCGCACACCGCCCTTGTCCAGCGCCTGACGGCCCGCCTGGATACAGTCATCGTAGCGGTCCAGATTCAGGTAGGCGACCGCGAGACGGGCGTTCAGCTCGCCGTCGTCGCTGAGCCGCGCCGCCTGCTGCAGCGCCGGGACCGCCTGCTCGGGCTCCTGCGCGAGCTGCCAGGCCTGGGACAGCAGCCGGTAGTTCTTGCCCGTCTCCTCGATATTGCCGCTCTCCATCCCCTCGGACAGGACCTTGGCGGCCTTGAACGGGATCTCGCCCTGCAGATAGAGCTGCGCGAGGGTCACCAGTTCGCTCTCGGAGGAGAGCAGATTCTGGGTGTAAGCGGCATCGTAGGCGGCCAGCATGTTCTTCTCTTCGCCGAGTTCCGAATAGACGCCGGCCAGTGCCGTCCAGTAGCTCTTCTTCGGCCACTCGGCCAGGAGGATCTTCAGTATCTCCTTGACCTTTGCGAAGTTGTTCTGCTGGTAGTAGCCGTAGTAGAGCAGATTCCACCACTCTTCCCGGACTTCGGTGTCGCGCTCCCGCGCAACCTCGATGGCCTTCTCGATCTGGGGGATCATCAGGTCGTACTGCTCTGTCTGGGCATAGGACTGCCCGAGCAGGACGTAGGCCTGGGGCCCCGGATTATTGGCGATCTGGAACCATTCCTTCAGCAGCTGGATGGTCTTCGGGAAATTCTCCTGCACCGCGTAGAGCTGGGCGAGCGTGTACAGGGTCTGGGTGCGAAGCTGGGGCTCCAGTTCCGGGATCGAGAGCAGCCGCTCGTAGGATTCCACCGCTTTCGCGGTATTGCCCTGGTTGTAGTAGATGAAACCGTAGAAGTTCAGCATGTTGGCACGCTCGTAATCGCTCAGACCCTCGTCCCGGGAGAGCGAATCGAGTATGCGGATGGCTTGGTTGAACTGCTGATTGTCGGCCAGTTCCTGGGCTTCCGTCAGCTTCTCGTAAACCGCCTTGCTGAGCGCCTCCGCCTTGCGCGTCTTCTGATTGTCACGCGCCTCCTGGTCGTCCTGAGCCATGGCAGTGGGCGCCAGCGGCACCATCCAGACCCCGATCAGGGCAGCCAGCAGGCCGGTGCGGAAGTTCCGTGTGAAGAATGTCGTCATCATCAGTGAATCCCGTTAATGGCTGTCCAGGGCGCGGTCAGTCCTCGAGCTCGAAGCGGATGCGCGTCTTCACGCCCGGCACCTCGACCGGCTGGCCGTCCACGACGCGCGGCTTGTACTTGAATTTAAGCACGGCGCGCATGGCCGCCCGGTTGAACAGGCTGCTGGTCGAGTAGTTCACCACCGGGTCTTTCACGGTACCCG
>CAYQZN010000094.1:0-9738 GCA_964421805.1 uncultured Woeseiaceae bacterium | reverse complement strand
TCCACCCAGCCGGGGGCCACCCCGTAGACCATGATGCCGCGGCCGCCCAGCGCCTTGGCGAGCGACTGGGTCAGCGAGTTCATGCCCGCCTTGCTGGCGCCGTAGGCGGGAGATTCGGGTTCGCCCCGGTATGCGCCCCGAGACGAGACGTTGATGATCTTGCCGCCGGTCACCGGGAAGTGAGGGACGCAGCAGAAGGCGAGATCGGCGGCCGCGACCAGATTCACGGCCAGCGTCTGCCGCCAGGCGGCCCGCCAGGCGGCGAGGTCGACCCGATTGGGGTCATGGTCCAGGAACACGCCGGCATTGTTCACCAGGAGGTCTATCCCGCCACAGGCGTCGACGACCCGCTGTACGAGGCCGCCGACCGCCGCCGGGTCGGCCAGGTCGGCTCCGAACGTCTCGTGGCCCGCGCCCGCCAGGGATTCTGCGACCGATCGCGCATCATCCCGCCGGCGTCCGTAGTGCACGGCAACCCGATAGCCGGCCTCTGCCAGCCGCTGAGCCGCGGCTCTTCCGATTCCCCTGCTCGCGCCGGTCACCAGCGCCACCCGCCTCGATCCCGTCATCGGCCTCCCCTGTCTCCCCTGTCTCCCCTGTCTCCAGTGTGTCACTGAGCCGCGGTCCGCCGGAACCCGCGCGGCGGCGGGTGCCGCACAGGTTAGAATGAGCCTCCTGCCACGGCAACGACTGCGGTCCGGAGAGAGGCGCATGCGCGTACTTCTGCACGACCCGGCGACGGATAGCACCCGTTTCGGCGGCGACGAACTCATCCGTGACTGGACGCCTGACGGAAACGAATGGCTCTGGATCGACCTGGACCGCGAGGATCGGGCGTTCGAGAACCATATCCTGGTCGAGCGTTTCGCGCTCGAGCCACTCGCGGTGAGTGACGTCCAGCGCGACCGGCACCCGCCCAAGCTGGAGATATTCGACGACTACCTGGTGCTGCTGTTGAAAGGTCTGAGCGCGCACTCGACAGATATCGACTTCGAGACCATCCAGATCGGCTTCTTCCTCGGCGAGACATTCCTGATCTCCCGCCGTGACGACACCTCGCCCAGCATCGAGCGCATCTGGGCCGAGGCGGAAGCCGGCACGCTCGCGCTGCACCGCGGGCCTGCCCATGCGCTGTACCGCATCTGCCGCACCATCGCGGACCGCTACTCGCCGATCGTCCTTGCGCTGGAGGAGCGGCTGGAGACGCTGGAGGGCGAGATGTTCCGGAATCCCCGGGACGAATTGCTGGCCGAACTCCTGAACGACGTGGCGAATCTGCGCAAGTTGCGCCGGGTATTCGCGTATCAGCAGGCACTGATGGCGGATCTCATGAACGGCGAGCGCCGTTTCATCGGCGAACGCGGCGAGCACGAGTTCCGCGACGCATACGAGCAGATGGAACGGCTCGCCAGCCTCTCGCAGCTGTATCAGGAACTGGCGGTCGATCTGATGAACGGACACATCTCCCTGACCAGCCATCGCCTGAACCAGATCATGAAGGTGCTCACCATCGTGACGGTCATCTTCCTCCCGCTCGGCATTCTGGCCGGCGTCTACGGGATGAACTTCGATTACATGCCGGAACTGGACTGGCGCTACGGCTACTTCGCCGCCCTGGGCACCATGGCTGCCGTCGTGATAACGCTGCTCACCGTGTTCCGCCGCAAGGGCTGGCTATGAGGCGCTGGTACGCTAGCGGGTTAGTGTAATACCTTTATTTTCCAGTTATTTATCATTTATTTCACGAATGATTCGAGCCAGTCGGCGCCGTTATCCTCTTGCGAATCGCCCGCTCGACCGTGCCGCCAGCGAAGGATTTATGCCCCTCGGACACTCTAACCCTGCGAGCCCCCGGGGCCAGGAATGACGACGCAGATCAGTATCGACAAAGCCCTGGCCATACGGGTGGGCCGCGGAGACGAGGCGGCGTTCGAGGAATTCTTCTCGGAGTATTTTCCGCGCCTGTTCCGATTCGCGCTGAGCCGGACCGACGGCGACGAGGCCGTCGCGGAGGAAGTGGTGCAACGGACACTCTGCAACGTGATGTACAAGATGGACGGCTACCGGGGCGATGCCCCGCTGTTCACCTGGCTGTGCAGCATCTGCCGCAACGAGCTGTCGGCGTACTTCCGCAAGTCCGGGCGCGAGGAATCCTTTGCCCAGCCGGTGGAAGACAATACCGAAATCCACGCGGCCCTGGAACGGATCAGCGAGGGCGACGACGATCCGCTCACGGAGCGCCATCGCGACGAGATCGCCGGCTACGTTCAGGCCACGCTCGAGGAGTTGCCCGACAACTACGCCAGGGCGCTCGAGTGGAAATACATGCAGGGCCTCAGCGTCGCGGAGATCGCCGGCGAACTGGGGCTGGGCGAGAAGGCCGCGGAGTCGGTCCTGACACGGGCCCGCAAGGCTTTCCGGGAAAGTTTCGAGCGCCTGTGGGGATTTGCACCGCGCCTGTTCGCGGACAACCGGGACTAGAGCGATGAGCGAAGAAGAACGGTCCGACAGAGACGGGAAGGCGCGGCCGGCCGACGAAGCCACGGCCCGCCTGATTGCGCGCGGCAGGCCGCGGCGGCCCATTCCACCCGACGCGCGGGAGCGGGTGCACGCCACCGTGCACGAAGCGTGGCGGGATGCGACCCGGGAGGAGCCGCGCAGGCAAGCCGGCCGCCGATGGCCTCTGCCGGTCGCGCTCGCCGCCAGTCTCGCGCTGGCCGGCATACTCATCGCGCGCTTCCCGACGGAGACGGTCGCCCCGGCTGCGCCCGTGGCCACCGTGGCTCTCGTGCGCGGCGAGCTGAGCGCAGCAGACGGCGCACGACTTCGTCCCGGCGCCGAGCTGACGGCGGGGGCCAGTCTCTCCACCGACGGCGCCGGCCGGGCCGCCCTCAGCCTGGCGGACGGCACGTCGTTGAGAGTGGACCGCGACACCCGGTTGACGCTCACCGCCGCCACCGAGCTGCGGCTGGAGGCGGGTGCCGTGTACGTGGACACCGCCCCGGCCGGACCCGCGGGCGACGGCGTGACGATCATGACCCCGTATGCGACGGCAACCGACCTGGGAACCCAGTTCGAGGTACGCCTGGCCGACGAGGCGGCCGTGATCCGCGTCCGCGAAGGGAAAGTGGCCATCGCGCCCGCCGCGGCAGCGAACACCACCGCCGGGGCTCCGGGGCATCACGTGGCTCCCGCCGGCCGGGGCGCCCGGGTAACCGCCGACGGCGGCATCGAGACCAGCGATGTCTCCCCCCATGATCCGTCCTGGGCCTGGGCACAGTCGGTGGCGCCGGCGTTCGATACCGCCGGCGGCCGCAAGCTCGGCGAGTTCCTGAGCTGGTCGGCGCGCGAACTCGGTCTCGAGCTGCACTATGCCGGCGATGCCGGCGCAGCCGCGGCCGCGGTGGATTTGTCGGGGAGCGTCGAGGGCATGACGCCCGGCGCGGCGCTGCAGGCCGTCATGGCCACCACGAACCTCGCCTACCGGGTGCAGGACGGCCGACTCGAGATCTATAGGCCATAGCCGTCTTCTCTGGTTTTGGTCCGCGGCTTTGGTTTGCGGCTTGGGTCCGCGGCTTGGATCCGCGGCTTGGATCCGCGACGATGGTCTCTGGCCGTCTCTGGCCGTCGCCCCCGCGACACATCCGCCGGGGCCATGCGCAATCTGCGAGGACCCACTAGAATCCTCGCATGGATCGCCTCCGTCCCGGCCTGGTGGCCGCCCTCCTCTGTCTGCCGCTGCTGCTGCACGCGGCCGGGGAGCCATGGCTGGGCCGGCCGCTGGCCGACTACATCGATTCACTGGGCCTGCCGGTCATCTATTCCAGCGACGTCGTGCCGCCGGGGCTGCGGGTGGCCAGGGAACCTACAGCCAGCGACCCGGAATATGCCCTCCGGCAGGTGCTGGCCGCCTCCGCTCTGGCGCTGGTGAGCGGACCGGACGACCGCCTGCTGGTGGTGAGCGCCCGCGGCCCGGCCGCCCGGACCGATGCGGCCGTCACCGGCGTCGTGCGCACCGAGGACGGCGGACGGCTCGGCGGCGCCCGGGTCGTCGTCGACGGTGCCGGCCGCGGGCGCACCGGCCGCGCGGGGGAATTCCTGATCCGGAACGTCGCGCCCGGCAGCCACACGCTGCAAATCCGTCTCGAGGGCTACCTGTCGGCGGAGCGCGAGCTGGAACTCCGCGAGGGGCAGGTGCTGGTGGCCGACATCGTGATGCCGCGCGCTCCACGGGCCCTGCCGGACCTGGTGGTGACCTCCAGCCTGCACCGGCTGGTCTACGAGAGCCCCGGGTCACACACCTTCCTCGACCGGGATCGGTTGCTCGATCTCCCCAATCTGGCCGACGACCCGCTGCGCGCGGGCGAGCGCCTGCCGGGCGTCGCCGGCGGCGGCCTCTCCGCCCGCGCCCACGTGCGCGGCGGCGAAGAGACCGAGACGCTGGTCCTGTTCGACGGTCTGCGCCTGTACGAGCCGTTCCACCTGAAGGACTTCCAGAACGTGGTCAGCATGCTGGACATGCAGGCGGTGGGCGGCATCGACTATTACTCGGGCGGCTTCCCCGCCCGCTACGGCGACCGCATGAGCGCGGTCATGGATATCGGCATACGCCGGCCGGTGGCGCCCCGCAGCACCGAGGTGCGGGTCGACTTCCTGAATGCCGGCGTGACCTCCCTCGGCACCTTCGAGGCGGGCGACGGCGAATGGCTGGCTGCCGTGCGACGGGGTAACCTGGATCTCATGCTGCAGGCCGTCAACCCGGATCTCGGCACCCCCCGCTACCTCGATCTGCTGCTGCACGCCGAGCGGGACATCGGCCAGCGCCTGCGGCTCGGCGGCAATGCGCTCGTGTCGCGGGACAAGATCGGTGTCAGCAACTCCGGGGACACGACGGCGGCCGATGCCCGCTACGACAACCGCTATCTCTGGCTGAACCTGGACTGGTTCGCCACGGCGCGGCTCAGTGCCGCCACCGTGCTGTCAGCGAGCCTGATCGAGAACGCCCGCTCCGGCTTCGTCGAGCGCCCCGGCGTGGTGAGCGGCCGGGTCATCCGTGACGAACGCGACTTCCGCATCTTCGGTCTGAAGCAGGACTGGACCTGGCAGCCCGGCGAGTCGTCCCTCTGGCGCGCCGGTTTCGACCTCAAGCATGTGGAGGGCGAGTACGAGTACGCGAGCGAGCGCACGGTCGACCCGCTGTTCGCAGGACTCGCCGGCCTCAGGGATGCGCCCGGCGAAGTGCGGGATTATTCGCTGTCGCCAGGCGGTGCCCAGTTCGCGCTCTACCTTGCGCATCGCTGGCAGATCAACGAGTGGCTCACCGCCGATGCCGGCGTGCGCTGGGACCAGCAGACCTATACCACTGCCGCCGACGACGAACAGATCAGTCCGCGCGTATCCCTCCTCGCACGGCCCCGTCCCGGCACGGAGCTGCGGCTGAGCTGGGGCCGGTTCTATCAGGCGCAGGAACTCAACGAACTCAAGGTGGCGGACGGCGAGCCGGACTTCGAGGAAGCCCAGCGCTCCGAGCACGTAATCCTGAGCGCCAGCCAGGACCTCGGTGCCTACCGGCTGCGCGCGGAACTCTACCGCAAGAAGATGCGCAGCCTCGCGACCCGGTTCGAGAACCTGACCGACCCCCTGACACTGCTGCCGGAGCTGCAGCCGGACCGCATCCGCCTGGACCCGGAGTCCGCTACGGCCCGGGGCGCGGAGCTGCTGTTGACGCGGCGGCCCGGCGACGAAGGCCTGTCCTGGTGGGCCGGTTATACCTGGTCCGAGGTGCTGGACCGGTTCGACGACGGCAAGGTGGCGCGGAGCTGGGATCAGACCCACGCGGTGAAATTCGGGCTGGACTGGTCTGCAGGGCCCTGGGATTTCACCCTCGCGGCGAGCGTGCACACAGGCTGGCCGAAGACCCGCCTGCTGCTGGTGGAGGGCGCGGCCGGAGCCGAAGTGATCGCGGAGGCGCGCAACCGGCGCCGCTACGAGCATTTTCATCGCCTCGATCTGCGGCTCGGCAGGGAGTTCCGTCTCGCCCGGGGCACGCTGGAGGCCTACCTCGAGGTCACGAACCTGTACAACAGCCGCAACCCCTGCTGCCTGGAGTACACGCCGGTCACCGGCGAGGGCGGCGGGCTGGTGCTGATCGAGGAGACCGATTACTGGCTGCCGCTGGTGCCCTCGCTGGGTGTCGCCTGGCGCTTCGAGTGATACTCGTGGGATTTCCGGCGCCGTTCCCTCAGGGGCGCGGCACCCGGCGCACCAGGCCCAGTTCGTCGAAGACGGCGGCGGCACGGTCGGGGAAATCGGTGAACACGCCGTCGATGCGCAGCTCGGTCACGAACCAGCGCAGCATGTCCTCGAGATTCCGGAAACCCGCGGCCAGATCGTCGGCCCGGAAGGTATACGGATGCACCGCGAGCCCGGCCGCATGGGCGTCTGCCGCCAGGCGGCCCGGCCTGGGCCGCCCGTCGCCGTCCAGTGCGTAGAGCTGGCCCACCCAGGGTCCGATGGCATCGGCCGTCATGGCGAGCGCGGCCAGCCCCTGCTCCGTCTTCAGCGCGTCGTAATCGGTGTCGGACTCACCCCAGTCGTTCTCCCCGATGAGCTGGACGAGCCGGAAGTCGGTCCGGAATTCCTCGCGCAGCCGGCGCAGCTCGCCGGCGTCGAAACACTGGATATGGACGGCGTCCGAACGGGCCGTGACGCCCGCCTGCTCCAGGGCGGTGAGCAGCAGCGCAGAGAGGTCCACCCCCTCGGCCCGGTGCCAGGCCGGGCGCTTGATCTCCGGGTAGATGCCGACCTTGCGGCCGGTGGAGACGTTCAGGCCGCGGACCAGCGCGATCTCCTCCGCGAGAGTGTTGATGCGGAAATTGCCGCTGCGGGCCGGGAAGCGCCCGGGGTAGTTCGCCTGCCTGCCCTCCCCGTCCAGTCTCTCGGTCACGCGCAGGCGGCGGATCTCGGCCAGCGTCAGGTCCCGGGCGTACCAGCGCCCGTCCGCCCGGGCCCGGTCGGGGAAACGCTCGGCCACGTCGGTGACCCGGTCGAGATGGATGTCGTGCAGGACCAGGAGCGCATCGTCCTTCGAGGCGACGAGGTCCTGCTCCAGGTAATCGGCGCCGAGGCCGTAGGCGAGCGCCTTGGCCTCCAGGGTGTGCTCCGGCAGGTAGCCGGAGGCGCCCCGATGGGCGATCACGACGGGCCGGCGCGAGGGTCTCGCCGTGCCGGCCGTCGTTGCCATGCCCGTCGCCGCCGCCTCAGTCGTCCACGCCGAGGCGCTTGTGCATGATCGGGCTCGTGGTCGTGTACTGCAGATGGACTTTCTTGTCCGGCTCGATGAACGACTTGGCCGCGAAGGCCGCCAGCGCAGCCTCGTGGAAACCGCTCAGGATCAGCTTCTTCTTGCCCGGGTAGTGGTTGATGTCGCCGATGGCGTAGATGCCCGGGATGTTGGTCTCGAACTTCTCCGTGTCCACGTTGATGGTCTTGCGGTTGATATCCAGGCCCCACTCGGCGATGGGCCCGAGTTTCGGCGCCAGGCCGAAGAACACCAGCAGATCGTCCAGCTCGACCCGGCGGTCGTCCTGGTCCTTCACCGACACGGTCGCCGACTTCAGCGTGCCGCCATCGGCCTCGATGGCGGTCACGTTACCGAACTCGATCAGGTCCATCCTGCCGGTCGCCACCAGCTCGCGCATCCGCGCCACCGAGGCGGGCGCCGCCCGGAACTGATCCGAGCGATGCACCAGCGTCATGGACTCGACCGAATCGATCAGCTCCAGCACCCAGTCCAGCGCCGAGTCGCCGGCGCCGAGTACGACCACCCGCTTGCCGGCGAAGCGGCCCGGCTCGCGCACCCGGTAGAACACGTGTTCGTCGATCAGTTCGCCGACGCCCTCGACGCGGAGTTCCCGCGGCTGGAAAGAGCCGACGCCGCCCGCGATGATGACGGTCTTCGCCTCGAACTCCTTGCCGCCGCTGGTCTTCACGTGGAAAGGCCCGTCGCCGGAGAGCTCCGTGACCTCCTCGCCCAGGTGGAAGCCGGGCGAGAACGGCTTGATCTGCTCCATCAGCCGCTCGACCAGCTCGGCCGCGCTGCACACCGGGATGGCGGGGATGTCGTAGATCGGCTTGTCCGGGTAGAGTTCGGCGCACTGCCCGCCGACCACGGGCATGGTCTCCACCACCTCTGCGTGCAGGCCCAGCAGCCCCAGCTCGAACACCTGGAACAGCCCGCAGGGGCCCGCCCCGACGATCAGTGCATCGGTCTTGATTGTCATGATTCTCCGTTCACTCCTCCGGACAAAATCCTGCCGCGCGGGGAACCCGTCCCCGGCAGTTCGACTGCTTGCATTACGAGCGCCCGCCGCCGGACGGGTCTCAGGGGAAGTCGATGACCTCCCAGCGGTTGGTATCCTCGTTGCGCGCCGCCCGCTTGATGGCGTCCACGATCTCACGCTCGTTCCATTCCGGCTCTTCGCGGGCCGCCCGGGACACCTCGGCCGGCATCGGCAGGACGCCGCCGAATGGCTTCATCGCGATGACCGGCCTGCCGAGCGCCTGGGCGGCATCGATCTGGTACTGGATCCAGTCGCGCTTCTTCTCGAACAGGCTGGCCAGGACGACGACGGTCTCCGCGGCCTCGATCTGCTCGCGCAGCGCGGCCTTGAACGCCTCGCTGCCGCCGGCGGGCAGCTGGTCCGGCTTGCTGGTGTTCACGTAGAAGAAATTGGGGTTGCTCTCGATGTACTCGAACAGCCGCAGGTAATCGTCGCTCTCGCTGAAGGTGTGGGTGACGTACACCCGTATCGGGTTATCTTCGGACACGCAAGACCTCCGGCGGCCGGCTCGCAACCCGGGTAGTGTAGCGAATCCGGCGACCGCGGGGCCAGCATGCGCGGCGCACGCCCGACTGCATCCCGGGACGGCCCGACCTGCTATCATCCTCGAGAGTCAGGCTGTCCGGGGAGTTGGCAGCGCCGGCAACGTCCCGGCCCGCCCGACTCCCCCTCCGAACGCCGGGAACAGGCATGCGCTTATTGCTCTACAACATCCGCTACGGGGTCGGCGGCGGTGCGTCCATGCACGTGCCCGTCCCGGGGGCGGGCTACCTGCTGGGCAACCGGCCAAACCTGGACCGGATCATCGAGTTCATCCAGTCGGTGAGCCCGGATATCGTCGGCCTGGTGGAAGTGGATACGGGTTCCATCCGCAGCCGGCGGGTGAACCAGGCGGAGGAGATCGCGCGGGCACTCGGCCACAACACCTCCTACGAGATCAAGTACGGGGCCAGCTCGGTCAACAAGCTGCTGCCGATCATCCGCAAACAGGGCAACGCGTTCCTGGCCGCCCCCGGCATCCACGGCGAGCGCTTCCATTACTTCGACACCGGCATCAAGCGGCTGATCATCGAGCTGGAGCTCGACGATTTCGCCGTTTTCCTGGTGCACCTGTCGCTTAAGTACCGCCATCGTCACCTGCAACTCCGCCATCTGCACGACCTGGTGATGAAGACCGAGAAGCCGGTGATGGTCGCCGGGGATTTCAATACCTTCTGGGGCGAGAACGAGATGTATCTGTTCATGCAGGCCACCGGCCTGAAGAGTGCGAACACCACGGGCGCGCCTTCCTACCCCAGCCGGGCGCCCCGCAAGGAGCTGGACTTCATCCTCTATCAGGAAGGCATCCGCATCGAGAATTTCGAGATCCCGCAGGTCCGCTATTCGGACCACCTGC
>CAYQZN010000093.1:0-9760 GCA_964421805.1 uncultured Woeseiaceae bacterium | reverse complement strand
CGACATTTCGCCTCCTCGAGTTTTTTGGGGTGCCGGACCGAACTTTTGCAACTTTCGCGACTTTCTCCTGGCAGTCGAGTTCTGCCGAAGCGCGCACTGCAAAAGTTGGAAAAGTTGCAAAAGTTCGGTCCGGCACCCGCAATTAGTTACATCCGGAACCGTCTGGACCGCGACTGTATCAGGTCGCCGGATGCTTTCCGACCCCGGACAGCAGCGGTTACTGGTACGGAACCTGCATATTCCGATACGCGTGCCGGATCACCAAGGAGGAACCATGCGAATCCTGCCAACCCTGATGTTCACGATTTTCCTCGCAGGCGGTATTGCCGGCTGTAACACCACCCGCGGCATCGGCCAGGATGTCGAGGCCGCCGGCGAGGGAATCGAGGAAGTCGCAGAACAGACCGAGGAGGAGCTCGAGGACTGAGCTCCTCCCGGCCGACCTGCGGTCGCTCAGTCGCCGGGATTGGCCACGAAGGGGATGTGGATCGTGGCGAACATCTGTCCGCTCGCCGCGTCCACGAGGTCGGCGTGAAAGCGGACGGGCATGGCATCGCGCGTCTCGTCGATCTTTTCGAAGTAGAGAAATCCTTCCAGCCGGCCGCCCTCGGCGAGCACCCCTTCCGGCAGCACACGGCGCAGCATCTCGCGAGTGGGCAGCTCGATGCGCACTGTCTGCCAGTAAGGGTAGTAATGTGAGTAGTAGTAAGGGTCGAAGAAAAACGGATCCGCCGTGTACACGGACAGCGACGGATAGACCGTCCGGTAGTGCGGGGCCACGCGGAAGTAGCGATAGTCGAAGCCGATGGGGTCTATCGGACGATAGCGCCGCGCCATGAGCGGCTCGCTGACCGTGCCCTTCACGCCATAGGGCGGCAGTGCGGCGTAGCGCCGACCCGGCTCCGATACGAGCCCGAACTCGGAATAGCGGATGCGGATCGCTCTTTCGCTGCGGTTCTCGATCGTAACCCGCATCGGCGTTACCACGCCCTCGATATCTACCGGCCCCGGCCAGCCCGCGGCCTCGGCAGTCACCATGACGCCAGCGGACGCGGCCTTCGCCGCGGTCCCGTTCAACTGGACGGTTTCAGCGCCCGGAGCAGGCTCGAGCTGCGGCGTCCGGGCGCACGCGCCGAGAATCAGCGCCGCGCCGACGACAACAAGTTGGGAAAGTTGCATAAGTTCGGTCCGGCACCTTACTGCCTTACTGGCATCAGCCTGCTTCCCTGCGGTCCGTCGGCGCCAGCTGCTCGAGCAGGGCGTGGCAGAAGGCATCCAGGTCGTCGGGTTTGCGGCTGGTGATGAGACCGTCGTCCGTCACGAGTTCCTCGTCCACCCAGCGGCCACCGGCATTGCGGATGTCGGTCTGCAGGCTGGGCCAGGACGTCAGCTTGCGCCCGTCTACGACCGCCGCCTCCACCAGCATCCACGGCCCGTGGCAGATGGCCGCGATGGGCTTGCCGAGGCGGAAGAACTCACGGGTGAACTGCACGGCGTCCTTGTCCAGGCGCAGCGAATCGGGGTTGGCGACACCGCCGGGCAGCACCAGCGCGTCATAGTCCTCCGCGCGGGCCTCGCCGACCTGCCGGTCCACGTCGAAAGTGTCCCCCTTGTCGAGGTGACGGAAGCCCTGAATCCTGCCGCTCTTCGGCGAGACCAGTTCGGCGTCTGCGCCGGCTTTCTTCACTTCGGCCCAGGGCCTTGTCAGCTCCACCTGCTCCACGCCATCCGTGGCCAGGAAGGCGATCTTCTTGCCCGCCAGCGATGGTCTCTCACTCATGATCGTAACCTCCCGCTTTCGCTGTTGAATTCTGCCGGCCGTAGCAACCGGACGGCGTGCCGAAACCTCTGGGGAGTATGCTGCAAGTCGCATGCCACGAGCGTGTGCCCGACAGACGCCGTCTCCGCGGGCGTACAACGGCCGTGCGCTGCAACGATTGCCGGCCGGACTGCAAGGTTTTCAGAAGCGCCTGCGACGCCGCACCGATGGCGCGCCGCAGCGCCCGCACGGACAGGCCTTCGCGGAGGCGGCGCAGATGGGCGCGTGGCATGAAGATTGCAACGCCTGTAGCGTAGCGACCAAACGGGAATGGAGCGAGCAATGGCCGAGAAGGATTGCGAGACGCTTTCGAAGAAGATCATCGTCTACTGCGCTTCCCCGGTTTGTGATACTTCGCCCACGGTCGCCAGGGAGCTGGCCGACCGCGGCTTCGATAACATCCACGACTACGAGGCCGGCATGAGCGACTGGAAAGAGGCGGGCCATCCCGTCGACAGCGGGCACCCGGCCCGAGAAACGGAGGTAACGATATGACTGTCTGCGAGACCTGCGGCAACGACTACGCCAAGGCATTCACCGTACGCATGAACGGAGAGGATCACACCTTCGATTCCTTCGAGTGCGCCATCAGCGCACTGGCGCCGGTGTGCGAGAACTGTGGTACCCGCGTCATCGGCCACGGCGTCGAGAACGAGGACCGCTACTTCTGCGGCGCGCATTGCGCTGGTGAGCAGGGCGTCGCCGGCGCCACGGACAACGTCTGAGGCCGGCGGCCGCACCCGTGGCCTGGCGCCGCGCCTGCACCATAGTCCGCCCTGAGCCGAGGCTGCGAGCATGATCGAGGTGAATGTCTGGACGGTGGCGCTGGCGGCGCTCATCACGGCCGCGGCGACCGGGCTCGGCGCGCTGCCTTTCCTCTTCGTCAGCGGCATCAGCCGCTGGTGGCTCGGCGTGTCCACGGCCGCCGCAGCAGGGCTGATGCTGGCCGCGAGCCACAGCCTCGTGGCCGAGGGCTTCAACGCCTCGCCCGTGCGCACGATCGGCGGCATCCTGCTGGGACTCGTGCTCGTGGTGCTGGCCGACCGCGGGCTGGCCAGGCGCGGCGAGGTCGACGTCGCCGAGCTACGGGGTGCCGACGCGCGCAGGGCACTGCTAATCCTCGGCATCATGACGGCCCACTCCTTCGCCGAAGGCATCGGCGTCGGCGTCTCATTCGGCGGCAGCGACGCGCTGGGCATATTCATTGCCTCCGCCATCGCCGTGCACAACATCCCGGAGGGCCTCGCCATCAGCCTTGTCCTGATCCCGCGGGGGACGCCGGTTTGGAAGGCTGGCGCCTGGAGCATCTTCACCAGCCTGCCCCAACCGCTCATGGCGGTCCCTGCCTACCTGTTCGTGCTCGCATTCGAGCCGTGGCTGCCCGTCGGCCTGGGCCTCGCCGCGGGCGCCATGATCTGGATGGTCTTCTCGGAACTGATCCCCGACGCGATGGACCGCATCTCGGGCTCCACCGCCGGCATCGCCGTGGTGTTGGCATTCGCGGCCCTGCTCACTTTCCAGCACTACGTCCTCGCCTGATCGGCAGCCGGCCGTGGGCAGCCATTGGCAGCGAATGGCAGCGAATGGCGGCGAATGGCGGTGGGCGCTATTCCTCCAGCCCTGTCGGCGGCGCCATGAACTCCGGGCCCACCGGATGGTCGATGTGCTCGTTCAGGATGCTGTCCACCGACGAGAGCAGCGCAAGGTCCATCGACCAGCCCAGGATCTCGTCGATGGGTTCCATCTGCGACGGCTTGCGCCCGCCCCAGATCGCGATGGGCACGCCCTGCTCCAGCACCCAGCGCAGGCTGAACGCCAGCAGCGAGCGGTCCGCCTTCCTGCCGGCGAGCTTCTCCAGATCGGCCGCCGCGGCCAGATAGCGCTCGAACCGGGGCTTGGCGAACTTGGGGTCGGCGTTGCGCAGGTCGTCACCCTCGAACTCCCGCTCCCGGGACATCTTGCCGGAGAGCAGCCCGCGGCAGAGTGCACCGTAGGTCATGAGCGGCAGGCCGTTGCGCTCGCAATACGGCTTGACGCTCGACTCGATGCCCCGCTCGAAGATGTTGTACGGCGGCTGGCAGACGTGCACCGGACACTCGGCGCGGAACGCCTCGATCTGGTCCGGCGTGAAATTGCTGACACCGACAGCTCGGATGAGCCCCTCGTCCAACAGCTCGCGCATCGCCCGCGCGGTCTCGGCCACGGGTCGGGTGCAGTCGGGCCAGTGGACGAAATGGATGTCGACGGCGTCCCGGTCCAGGCGTTTCAGAGAGGCGTCGATCTCGTAGCGCACGCGGTCGCGGCTGCCGTTGCGGAAGATGCGCTCGTCGTCGGTCCAGTCCAGGCCCACCTTCGTGGACACGTACACGGGTTTGTCTCCCTCGTATTCACGCAGTGCCTCGCCGACGATGCGCTCGGAAGTGCCGAAGCCATAGACCGGCGCCGTGTCGACGAGATTGACGCCGCGGTCGAGGGCGGCATGCACCGTCTCGATGGAGCGGCGTTTCTCGGTGCCGCCCCACATCCAGCCGCCGATCGCCCAGGTGCCGAGCGCGATGCGGGAGACTTCGAGGTCGGTGTCGGGGATGCGGTAGTACTGCATGGCAGGGCGCTCCATGATTGCCGGGCCGGCGGCTGAAAGGGGGTAGCGGATACTGTAGGCCGCGCACGATCCTCGAACATTGCGGAAATTCAATGCCTGACGCGGCCGGATCCGGACAATGGAAGGCGATGATCGGACGCTCGGGATATGGCCTGCTACTCACCTGGGCCGCAATGACGGCAGCGGCGGCGACTGCCTCTACTTATGCGTCTCCAGCGGACTCGGGTGCCCCGGCAGACGCCCACGCCCCCGGCGTGACCGACCCGGCCGCTCTGCGGGACGGCAAGCGCATCTACACAGAGGCCTGCGCAGCCTGTCATGGCGCCGACGGCACGGGCGTCAGGCAGGAGCAACTGGGATTCGACGTGCCGACACCCGATTTCACCGATTGCAATTTCGCCACTCGCGAGGCGGACGCGGACTGGGTGGCTGTCGCGCACGACGGCGGCCCGGTTCGTGCCTTCGCCCGGTTCATGCCGGCATTCGGAGAGGCGCTGAGCGAGACGCAGCTGGAGGCTGCGGTCGGGCACATACGAGGCTTCTGCGACAGCGGCGCCTGGCCGCGTGGCGAACTGAACCTGCCCCTGCCGCTCTACACCACCAAGGCATTCCCTGAGGACGAGGTCGTCGTTCAGAGCACGGTCGCCACCGAGGATCCGGGCAGCATCGTCCTGGAGGCGATCTACGAGAAGCGGATCGGCGCCCGCAATCAGGTGGAAATCGCGGTGCCGGCGGTATGGCGGGAGTCGCGCACGGCGGGCGGTGAGGGCACGGGCGACTGGCGCTCGGTCCTGGGCGACGTCGTGCTGGGGTACAAGCGCGTGGTCCACGACAACCTCGACCGGGGCACGATCGTCAGTTTCGCCACCGAGGTGGTCCTGCCCACCGGCGACGAGGATGCCGGCGCCTCTGCCGGCACGGTGATCGTCGAGCCGATGCTGCTCGTGGGCCAGCTACTGCCGCGGGGCTGGTTCGTCCACGGCCAGGCGGGTTTCGGACTCCCGCTGGACAGTGACGAGGCCGAGGACGAGGCATTCTGGCGGCTGGCGGCAGGCCGGGCGATCACCGAAGGGCGGTGGGGACGCCGCTGGGCACCCATGGTCGAGGTACTGGGCAGCCGTGAGCTCGCCGACGGCGCCGACACCGACTGGGATGCGGTACCCCAGATTCAGGTCACGCTCAACCGGCGCCAGCACGTCCGCCTCGGCGTCGGCGTCCGGCTGCCGCTGAACAATACCGGCGAGCGGGATGCGGTGGTGCGGCTGTACGTGCTCTGGGACTTCTTCGACGGCGGACTTGCGGACGGATGGTGAGGATGAAAACTATGCCCCGCACGGGCTGCACCGGTTTTGCGGCCCGGATCGCGCAAATCGTCATCATGCTGGCCGTCGCCGTTCCCGGCCTCGCCGCGGCCCAGCAGGTCGTCACCGGGCTGTTCGCGACCAGCGACAACTGCGTTGCCTGCCACAACGGTCTCGTAACGGCCGCCGGCCGGGATATCTCCATGGGCGACGACTGGAGCGCCTCGATGATGGCGAACTCCGCGCGGGATCCGTACTGGCAGGCGGCAGTGCGCCGGGAGGTCATGGACCACCCGGAGGCCGGCGCCGAGATCCAGGACGAGTGCTCGGCCTGTCACATGCCGATGGCCCGCTACGAGGCGAAGGCTCAGGGACGGAAGGGACAGGTCTTTGCCCATCTGCCCGTCACACCCGGCGCCGGCGGCGAAACCGCGCTGGCGCACGATGGGGTTTCCTGCACCCTGTGCCATCAGATCCTGCCGGACGGCCTCGGCACGGACGGCAGTTTCACCGCGGGCTTCCTCATCGACGAAAACACCGCGAAGGGCGGCCGGCAGATCTACGGGCCGTTCGAGATTACCGCGGGCCGGAAACACGTCATGAGCTCGGCCTCCCTGTTCGAACCCGGCGAAGGCGGCCACATGCAGGACTCCGGACTGTGCGGCAGCTGCCATACCCTCTACACCCACAGCCGCGGCGAAGACGGCGAGGTCATCGCCACGCTGCCGGAGCAGATGCCGTACCTGGAGTGGGAGCACAGCGACTACCCGGGCCGCGAGACCTGCCAGAGCTGCCACATGCCCGTCGTGGAGGAGGAGACACCTGTCAGCGGGGTGCTCGGCGAACCGCGCCAGGGCGTCTCGCAGCACGTCTTCCGCGGCGGCAACTTCTTCATGATGCGCATGCTGAACCGCTATCGCGGCGAGCTCGGCGTGACGGCCGCACCCCGCGACCTGGAAGAGGCGGCACGTCGCACCATCGAGCATCTGCAGAGCGCATCCGCGGAGATAGAGGCGGAAGCCGTCCGCGACAGCGGCACCTCGCTCGAGGCCGTGATCCGCATCCGCAACAAGGCGGGGCACAAGCTGCCTACCGCCTACCCGTCACGCCGGGCCTGGCTGCATGTGACGGTGACCGATCGTGACGGCAGCGTCGTCTTCGAGTCCGGGCGGCTGCGCAGCGACGGCTCCATCGCCGGCAACGACAACGACCAGGACCCGCGGCGCTACGAGCCGCATCGCAAGATCCTCGACGATTCCTCGGAGGTGCAGATCTACGAGGGGATCCTCGCGGACCCGGACGGCCGCGTGACGACGGGGCTGCTGACCGCGACCCGTTACACCAAGGACAACCGGCTGCTCCCGACCGGCTTCGACAAGGCTACGGCGGCAGAGGACATCGCCGTGCAGGGCGCGGCCGCGGACGATGCCGACTTCGCCGGAGGGGGCGACGTGGTGCGCTATCGCGTGGATACGCGAGGCGCGGACGGTCCGTTCACCGTCGAGGCGGCGCTCTGGTATCAGCCCATCGCCTACCGGTGGGCTCGCAATCTCGCGCCCTACGACGCGCTCGAGACCCGGCGCTTCGTCCGCTATTACGAATCGATGGCCTCGCAGTCCGGCGTGGTACTCGCCCGGGACCGCGCCGAGGTGCCCTGACCGCGGCCGAGCCCACCCTGCGGTATTCCCGACTTGCAGTCGGGCCGGAAGTCTGAAAAGTTGCGAAACTTGCAAAAGTTCGGTCCGGCACCTCATGGCTAGTCGACGTCAGTTTCTGAAATATGGCGGCGCCGCGGCGTTCGCTGCCACGGCGCCGCTGCCGACGCTGGTCGCCGAGCACAAGCAGCTGCCGGTCCGGCCGATCCTGCGCACGGGCGAGTCGCTGCCTGTCATCGGCATGGGCAACTCCAACACCTTCCGCAGCGGCGACCGGGACGCCTCCTGGGACGTCATCAAGATGTTCCAGCGCTACGGGTCGCGCTACATCGACTGCTCCGGCGACAGCCGCTTCGTCGTGGCCGACGTCGTGGCAAAACGTGAGATCGGCGACCGGGTCTTCCTCGGCACCTATTTCGACGCCGACGACGAACCGGCGGCCCGCGACGAGGCGGCACGCCTGCTGGCGGCCACCGGCAAACCCGCCCTCGACCTCATGCACGCCTACCCGGAGACCGCAGTGCCGAACTGGCGGACGTTCCGGCGCTGGAAAGACGAGGGCCTGACCCGGCATATCGGCGTCGCCCGACACCGCAGGGAGTACTACCCGGTCATGATGGATCTCATGGGCACCGACACCGTGGACGTCCTGCAGGTGAACTACTCGCTCGTGGAACCGCAGGCCGAGGAGCGGGTCCTGCCGATGGCGCAGGAGCGTGGCGTCGCCGTCGTGATCAATCGCCCGTTCATCAACGGCGAGTGGTTCCGGCTGGTGCGCGGCCGCGAACTGCCGGCGTGGGCGGCCGAGTTCGACTGCGACAGCTGGGCGCAGTTCTCGCTCAAGTTCATCCTGTCCCACCCGGCGGTGACCTGCGTGCTGACGGAGACAGCCAATCCGCGCCATGCGGTGGACAACATCGGCGCCGGCTTCGGCGCGCTGCCGGACGAGAAGACCAGACAGCGGATGCGCGCTCTCGTCCGCGACTTCGCCTAGCCGGGCACCGATATTCGCCGCGCGTCGGATTCCGGCCAGGGGTATTCCATGTAGCGCGCCGTTGCCCGGGCGACCTCCTCGCCGTGCATGCCGGCGACGATCCTTAGCGACATGTCGATACCGGCCGAGATTCCGGCCGAGGTCCAGACGCTGCCATCCCGGACGAAGTGCCTGTCGCGCACCACTTCCACTGCCGGCAGCATCTCCCCCATCCAGTCCAGCGAGCGCCAGTGAGTGGTCGCGGGACGGCCGTCCAGCAGTCCGGCGGCGCCGAGCAGCAGGGAACCGGTGCACACCGAGCAGAGCCGCTCTGCTTCGCGGCTGCGTTCGCGCAGCCAGTCCAGCAGGGGCGGATTCTCCAGCTGCCGGCGCACGCCCCGGCCACCCGGGACGAGCAGCAGATCGAGGGCCGGGCAGTCGTCGAAGGACCAGCGCGGTATCACCGTCATGCCGCCCGTGGTCGTGACCGGGCCGGCTGTCTCGGCGACCAGGCCGACATCGAACGGGGAAGGTTGTTCGCGACGCGCATCCTCGTCGATCCGCACCACGGAGAACACCTCGAATGGGCCGCAGAAGTCGAGGACCTCCACGTCGTCGAAAACGACGATGCCGACTGCTGCACGTTCTGCCACCGGCTTCATTCCGGCGGATACCTCTGCAGCCAGGCGAGGATATGGTCCACTTTCGCGATGAGCTGGCTCGGCCGGCGCGCGATGTTGTGGGCGGCGCCCGGCATCTCCACCAGTGCCGTGTCGATGCCGCGGATCTTCAGCGCACTGTAGAGCTGTTTCGCCTCGGACGGCGGCGTGCGCAGATCGTCGGTGCCCACCATCACCAGCGTCGGCGTCTCGATCTCGCCCAGCAACGACACGGGTGAGTACTTCATGTATTCCCCGATGCTCTCCCAGGGCTGGCCCGGATAACGATAGTCCGCGTATTTGTAGTAGTTGTCGGCGGTCAGCGTCTTGCTGATCCAGTTCATCACCGGCTTTATGACCGCGGCGGCCCGGAAGCGGTCGGTGTTGCCGACGATCCAGGCCGTCATGGTCCCGCCCGCGCTGCCGCCGGTGACGTAGAGGCTCTCCTCGGAGGCGACGCCGGCTTCGATCAGGGCGTCCACGCCGTCCATGATGTCCTGGTAATCGCCGCCGGGGTAGTCGTGATACAGCAGGTTGCCGAACTCCTCGCCGTAGCCCGTGCTGCCCCGCGGATTGGGGTAGAACACCACGTAACCCGCCGCCGCGTAGAGCTGGATCTCGGGGGAGAACACGGGGCCGTAGTGCGAGATAGGTCCGCCGTGGATCTCCACCAGCAGCGGATAGTCCCGCTCGGGTTCGTAGCCGGGCGGCTTCACCAGCCAGCCCTGAATCTCCCGCTTGTCCAGCGTGG
>CAYQZN010000092.1:0-9784 GCA_964421805.1 uncultured Woeseiaceae bacterium | reverse complement strand
TTCGGGAGGCAGGGGCCGGAGGTTCAAATCCTCTCACCCCGACCATCACGACTATAGCCACCCACGATCGCGGCGATCTCCTGTCACTGCAGAGTGGCTACTCCGCGATCTTCACCAGCTGCTTGCCGAGCTTGTCTCCCCTCAGCATCTTCCGGAACGCATCCACGGCATTGTCGAGTCCTTCGGCGATACTCTCGCGGTACTTCAGCTCCCCGGACTTCACCTTTTCCGCCAGCAGCCGGGTGATCTCGGCGTGCTTGTCGTCCCACTCGGTGACCAGGAAGAACCGGTGCTCCGGCGGGTCGGGCAGCTTGCCGAAGATATCGAAGGGCGTATCCACTCCCTCCATGCTTTCCGCATTGTAGGCCGAGACATAGCCGCAGATCGGCACCCTCGCCCCCTGGTTCAGCAGCGGAGCCACGGCTTTGGCCACGTCACCGCCCACGTTCTCGAAGTAGACGTCGATCCCGTCGGGACAAGCGTCCCGGAGCTGGCCCGGCAGGTCACCGGCCTTGTAGTCCAGGCAGGCGTCGAAGCCCAGTTCCTCGGTGACGAACCGGCACTTCTCGGGGCCTCCTGCAATTCCCACCGCGCGGCAGCCGATCTCTTTTGCCGTCTGCCCCACCACGCTGCCGACGGGACCGGAGGCGGCGGCGACGACGACTGTCTCGCCTGCCGACGGCTTGCCGACATACATCAGCCCGCAATAGCCGGTGCGCCCCGGCATGCCTGCGACGCCGAGATAGACCGAGAGCGGGATATCCGGGTTCTCGATTTTCCGCAAACCAGGTGCGTCGGCCTTCGACACGGAGTACTCCTGCCAGCCGGAATAACTCGTGACCAGATCGCCGTGCTCGAAGGCGTCGGAGCGGCTCTCGATAACCCGCCCGACGCTCTCGCCGACGATCACCTCGTCGATCGCGATCGGCTCGGCATAGCTCTTCATGTCGTTCATGCGCGGGCGCATGTACGGATCCAGCGATAACCACAGGGTCTGGATCAGGATTTCCCCTTCGCCCGGCTCGTCCAGGGGCCGTTCGACAACGGCCAGATCGCCATCACGGATCTCTCCCTGCGGACGGCGTTTCAGGACGACGGCTCTGTTGTTCTGGTAGGACATATCAACCTCGAATGAACCAGCGCAGGCGGCGCTTGTGACGGACATTCACTATAAGGATATTGGATCGGCTTTTCGACATCCGCGAGCCCGGCCATCAGGTGCACTGTGCTAGATTCCGCGCTGGACGCGGGTATCGCTCCGCGACGATACCGGATAGGCGGAACGAACATGAACGACCGAGTCGAAACCGAGAGCCTGCCGCCGGGCCGCCAGGCCGGAGTCTGCCTGCACATCACCTCTCTGCCCGGCCCGTGGGGGATCGGCGAGATCGGCCGCGATGCGCTCGCCTTCGTCGACACCCTGCGGCGCATGCAGCTCGGCGTCTGGCAGTTTCTGCCCACGGGGCCGACGGCCTATGGCGACTCGCCCTACCAGCCGCTGTCCACGTTCGCCGGCAACGAGATGATGATTGCCATCGGCGACCTGCTGGAAACGGGCCTGCTGCGCCCCGGCGAGGCAGCCGCGCTGGAGGCGTTGCCCCACGACACCGTCGACTACGGCGCACTGATCCCGCTCAAGACGGCGCTGCTGCGAACGGCCGCGGGCCGCTTCGACCGGGTCGCAGGCAGCGCCCTGAAATCGGCGCGGGATGATTTCTGCGAGCGGCACGACACGGCGTGGCTGCGCGACTATGCGCGCTATCGCATCCTGAAGTCGCGGCATGACGAGCGGCCGTGGCCCGAGTGGGAGCCGCGCTACGTCCATCGCGAGGCCGCGGCGCTCGCGCGGCTCGAGGCGGAAGCCGGTGCCGCGATCGATGCGATCAGGACGATCCAGTTTCTGTTCCATCACCAGTGGCACCGCCTGCGCCGCTACGCCAACGAACAGGGGGTGCGGCTGTTCGGCGACATGCCGATCTACATAGCGCTGGACAGCGCAGACGCCTGGGCGAACCGGGACATCCTGCAGATCGACCGGGACGGCCGGCCGGAATCCGTCGCCGGCGTCCCGCCCGATTACTTCAGCGCCGACGGCCAGCTGTGGGGCAACCCGCTCTATGACTGGGAGAAGCACGCTGCTTCGGGCTACCGCTGGTGGGTGGAGCGTCTGCGGGCGGCAGCCGCCCTCGCCGACATGGTGCGCATCGACCACTTCCGCGGCTTCGAGGCCTACTGGGCGGTACCGGCCGGGGCGGAGACGGCCCGGGACGGCACCTGGGTTCCCGGCCCCGGCGACGGCATCTTCGAGGCGGTACGGCGCGAACTCGGCGAGCTGCCCGTCGTGGCCGAGAATCTCGGCGTCATCACTCCCGAGGTAGAGGCGCTGCGCGAGCGTCACAATCTCCCGGGGATGATCGTGCTGCAGTTCGCCGTCGCGGACCCGGATTTCGCGCCGGACGAGGTGCCCGCGGACTGCGTCTGCTACACCGGCACGCACGACAACGATACGACGCGGGGCTGGTTCACCGGCAGCCCTGACGACCTGCGCTCCCCGGAAGAGATAGAGCGCACGCGCCGGGCGGCCCTCGAGATCACCGGCGGCACGTCGGAGACGATCCACGAAGACCTGATTCGCACCGCGTTCTCCACCAAGGCGGGACTCGCGGTCGCGCCGATGCAGGACTACCTGGGTCTGGGTTCGGAGGCGCGGCTCAACACACCGGGCACCTCCGCCGGCAACTGGCGCTGGCGAATGAATCCGGAGCCGGTGACGGAGTCTTTCCTGGACCACGTGGCGGCCCTGGTGGCCGACTCGGAGCGGGCCCCGCCCCGTCACGGCCGCTAATTGCGACGACTGTCCCGAAATTGCCCGGCCGATCTGGCAAACTAAAGGCTGGATTCGACACCGGAAGAGGCCCGCCCCGTGGCCGACATGCAGATCTACGATGACGCGCGCTTCGTCAGCCGCCTGACGCGGGAGACGCTCGCGCTGGTGCTGGCCGGCGGGCAGGGTTCGCGCCTGCACGAACTGACCACCTGGCGGGCGAAGCCGGCGCTGCACTTCGGCGGCAAGTACCGCATCATCGACTTCCCGCTGTCCAACTGCCTGAACTCCGGCATCCGCCGCATCGGCGTGCTCACCCAGTACAAGGCCCACTCCCTGATCAGCCACCTGGTGCAGGGCTGGTCGTGGATGAACGCCGGCGCGGCCAGTCAGGAATTCGTGGAGATCCTGCCCGCCTCGCAGCGCGTGGGCGGCGAGTGGTACAAGGGCACGGCCGACGCCGTCTACCAGAACCTGGACATCATCCGCACCCACGAGCCCCGGTACGTCCTGATCCTGGCGGGCGACCACATCTACAAGATGGACTACGGCAGCTTCCTCGCCGCGCATGCGGAGTTCGGCGCGGACATGACCATCTGCTGCCTGGAGGTGCCGATCGAGGAAGCGGCCGGACAGTTCGGCGTGATGACGGTGGACGAGACCGGGCGCATCATCGCGTTCGACGAGAAGCCGGAGAAGCCCAACCCCATCCCCGGCAAGCCCGGTCTGTGCCTCGCGTCGATGGGGAACTACGTCTTCAACACGAGTTTCCTCTACGAGCAGGTCATCAAGGATGCCGATACCGCGACCTCGGCCCACGATTTCGGTCGCAATATCATCCCGTCGGTGATCAGGGACTACCGGATCTATGCCTACGCCTTCCGTGACGCGGAGACCGGCGAACAGGCTTACTGGCGGGACGTCGGGACCCTGCAGGCCTTCTGGGAGGCCAACATGGAGCTGGTCTCGGTTTCACCGCAACTCAATCTCTACGACAAGACCTGGCCGGTGCTGACGCACCAGGCCCAGTTGCCGCCGGCCAAGTCCGTGTTCGACGATGCCACGCGCCGCGGCGAGGCCATCAATTCCATGGTCTCGGGTGGCTGCATTATTTCCGGCGCCCACGTAGGCAACTCGCTGCTGTTCTCCCGCGTCACGGTCCATTCCTACAGCAGCGTTACCGACACGGTCGTATTGCCGGACGTCGAGATCGGCGAGAACTGCCGCATCCACCGCGCCATCATCGACCGCGGCGCCAGGATCCCCGACGGCACGATCGTCGGCGAGGATGCCGTGGCTGACCGGGCCCGCGGCTTCCGTGTGACCGGCACAGGCATAACCCTCGTCACGCCGGACATGCTGGGACAGTACCTGCATTTCACGCGCTAGCAGCAGCAGGGTCCCCGGCATAGGCACCAAGCACGTCATTTTCCTCGCGGCCGAGAACGGCGCTCTGCCGGGCGGCAAGGTCGGCGGTGTGGGCGACGTCGTCCGCGACCTGCCGACGGCGCTGGCGACGCTCGGCTGGCAGGCGACCGTCCTGACGCCCTCGTACGGGGTCTTCTCGGCCCTGCCGGGAGCGCGACGCATCGGCACGCTGGAAGTCCCATTCGCCGGCCGGCCCGAGACGGTGGAGGTCCACGAGGCCGCCCCGCCGGAAGGCGGTGTGCGCCAGCTGGTCTTCGAACATCCGCGCTTCAGCGCCGGCGGCGCCGGCAGGATCTACTGCGATCAGGAAGACGACGGCCCTTTCGCGACGGATGCGACCCGGTTCGCGTTCCTGGGCGCCGTCGCGGCGCGCTGGGTCCGCGACCTGGAAACGGCGCCAGACGTCCTGCACCTGCACGACTGGCATGCCGCCTTCTACTGTCTGTTCCGAAGTTTCGCGCCCGATTGCGAATCGCTCGCAGCCATCCGGACGGTCTTCACCATCCATAACCTCTCCTACCAGGGCACCCGGCCGCTGGACGGCCACGCCTCGTCACTGGCCGCCTGGTTTCCCGATCTCGACGTCGACCCGGCACTGGTCGGCGACCCGCACAGCGCCGGGTGCATCAACCCCATGGCGCTCGCCATCCGCACCTGCGACCGCGTGAGCACCGTATCGCCGACCTATGCACGCGAGATCCTCGAGCCGAGCGACCCGGCACGCGGCTTCATCGGCGGCGAGGGGCTCGAGCGCCAGCTGGGTAACGCCGCACGGGTAGGACGGCTGGTCGGCATCCTGAACGGCTGTGACTACAGCGGCGCGCCGGGACGCCGCCCGGACTGGCAGGACCTGACCGGCCTGGCGGCCTGGCAGGTGAATCTCTGGCGTGACGACGCAGCGGAGGATCCGGCGCATCGCGCCGCGCGCGATCGACTGCTGGCGCTGCCGAAGCAGCGGCCCGAGCACGTCCTCGTCAGCATCGGCCGGCTCGTGAAGCAGAAGGTCAGCCTCTTCCTCGAAGAACTCGAGGACGGCCGGACGGCGCTGGAACATGTCCTCGATACGCTCGGATCCCGCGGTGTCCTCATCATGCTCGGCAGCGGCGAAGCGACGTACGAACGGCGCCTGACCGCGATCGCACAACGACGGGAGGAACTCCTTTTTCTGCGCGGCTACTCGGAGATGCTCTCGGAGGCCCTTTATCTCGGTGGCGACCTGTTCCTGATGCCCTCGAGTTTCGAGCCCTGCGGCATCAGCCAGATGCTGGCGATGCGGGCCGCCCAGCCGGTGGTGGCACATGCAACGGGCGGCCTCTGCGATACCATCGAGGACGGCCGCACCGGCTTTCTCTTCTCCGGGGCGACGTCCCGCGCCCAGGCGGCCGCATTCGTCGCCGGGGTCGAACGGGCACTCGAGCTGAAGTCGAGCGACCTAGCGGAATGGGAGAACCTGCGCATCCGCGCGGCGTCGAAGAAATTCGACTGGGCAAGCTCTGCACGTGCCACCATTGCCAGGCTCTATGAATCGCAGGACTGAAACAGACCGGCTGCTGGCCGCCATCGGAGCGGTAGCCGATGGACGCTACCACGACCCGTTCTCGATACTCGGGGTACACCGGGTCGGTAACCTGCGCGTGGTCCGGACTCTCCAGCCCCACGCACGGGAAGTCGAACTGGTCGACGGCGACGGCGGCCATCTCGCGACAATGGAGCGCGTCCATCCGTCGGGACTCTTCAGCGCGCCGCTGCCGCCGCGCAAGCGCCGCTACCGGCTGCGGATCACGACCCACGAGAACGAGAGCTGCGAGATCGAAGACCCCTATCGGTTCCCCACCACCCTGGGGGAGATGGACCTGTACCTGCTGGGGGAAGGCTCCGACCGGAAGATCTACCAGAAGCTCGGCGCGCAGCTCCGCGAGATCGAGGGCGTCGCCGGCACGCGCTTCGCCGTCTGGGCGCCGAATGCGTCCCGGGTCAGCGTGGTAGGCGACTTCAATGGCTGGGACGGGCGCCGGCACATGATGCGGCTGCATCCCGCCAACGGGATCTGGGAGGTGTTCGTCCCCGGCGTCGGCCAGGGGGCCCGCTACAAGTACGAGCTGCTCGATCGCGACGGCCGCCTGCTGCCGCTCAAGACGGATCCCTTCGCCCGCTACCACGAACCCCCGCCGGGCAACGCCGGCATCGTCTACCGGAGCGGCTACGACTGGCAGGACGATGACTGGATGGCCGCCCGCTCGATGACACCCGACCTGGCGCAGCCGCTCGCCATCTACGAGGTGCACCTGGGCTCCTGGCGCCGCCGTGCGGAAGGCGGCTATCTCGACTACCGTGAACTCGCGGACGAGCTGATCGAGTACGTCACCGACATGGGCTTCACCCACGTCGAGTTCCTGCCGGTCACGGAACACCCGTTCGACGGCTCCTGGGGCTACCAGCCCATCGGGCTGTTCGCGCCCACCCAGCGCTTCGGCGAACCCGACGACTTCCGTTACCTGGTGGACCGCTGCCACGCCGCCGGCATCGGCGTCATCGTCGACTGGGTGCCCGCGCATTTCCCGAAGGACGAACACGGGCTGCGCCGCTTCGACGGCACCGCGCTGTACGAGCACGCGGACCCCCGCAAGGGAGAGCATGCCGACTGGGGGACGCTGATCTTCAACTTCGGCCGGCGCGAGGTCGTGAACTATCTCATCGGCAGCGCCCTGTACTGGATCGACGAATTCCACATCGACGGCATCCGCGTGGACGCCGTCGCCTCCATGCTCTATCTCGACTATTCCCGCGAGGACGGCGAGTGGGTGCCGAACGAGCGGGGCGGCAACGAGAACCTGGAGGCCGTGGACTTCCTGCGCAGGTTCAACACGGAGATCCATGCCCACGGCGCCGTATCGTTCGCGGAGGAGTCCACGGCGTGGCCCGGCGTCTCCCGGCCCGTCGAGGCCGGCGGTCTGGGCTTTACCTATAAATGGAACATGGGCTGGATGAACGACACCCTGGCCTACATGGCCGAGGACCCGGTGCATCGGCGCCACCATCACGACAAGATGACATTCGGGCTGGTCTACGCCTTCAACGAGAATTTCGTGCTGCCGCTCTCCCACGACGAAGTCGTGCACGGCAAGCGCTCCATCCTCGGCCGCATGCCCGGCGACGAGTGGCAGCGCTTCGCCAACCTGCGCGCCTATTACGGGACCATGTACTCGCATCCGGGCAAAAAGCTGCTCTTCATGGGCAACGAGATCGCTCAGTATGCGGAGTGGAACCACGACCGTTCGCTGGACTGGCACCTCCTCGACTACCCGGTGCACCAGGGCGTCCAGCGCCTGCTGCGCGACCTGAACGCGTTGTACCGGCGCACGCCGGCGCTGCACGAGATCGACTTCGAGCCCGCGGGCTTCGAGTGGATCGCCTGGGACGACAGAGACAACAGCATCTTCTCCTGGATCCGGCGGGACCGTTCCGGCGGCTTCGTGATCTGCGTCGCCAACATGACGCCCGTCGTCCGCCAGGACTATCGTATCGGCGTGCCCGAACCCGGGCGCTACGAAGAACTCCTCAACACCGACGCGGCGCGCTACGGCGGCTCGGGTTTGCATAATCCCGCAGCAGAGGCCGAGGCGCTCGGCAGCCACGGCCGCGATCACAGCCTCCGCTTGACGCTGCCCGCCCTGGCAACGCTTATACTCGGACCTTCCACCCGGGATTCCTGACGGAGAAACATGATGTCTGCACGTTCCGACGAAACGGTCGGCATCGGCGAGATCGAGCTGCTGCAGACGCCCGAGCTGCCGATGACCGCGGATGCGATCCTCCGGGATTTCACCCACTACTTCGGCCGCACGCTCGGGCGGCGCACCATCCGCACGCAGGCGCCGTATCTGTACCAGGCGGTGGTCTATGCCACGCGCGACCGGCTGATGGAACGCTGGGGCCGAACCCGCATGGCGATGGAACGCGATCACGTGCGTCGCTGCAGCTACCTGTCTCTCGAGTTCCTGATGGGCCGTCTGTTGCGCAACGCACTGCTGAATCTCGGCATCGAGAAAGAGGCGGCGGAGGCGCTGAACCGCATCGGCCTCGATCTGGAGGACGTGTACGAGCGCGAGCTCGATGCGGGCCTCGGCAATGGCGGCCTGGGCCGGCTGGCCGCGTGCTTCATGGACAGCTGCGCGACGCTGGAGCTGCCCGTAGTCGGCTACGGCATCCGCTACCAGTACGGCATGTTCCACCAGCAGATCGAGAACGGTTTCCAGATGGAGGAGCCTGACCCGTGGCTGCGCCAGGGCTTCCCCTGGGAGGTCGAGCGCTACGAATTCGCCCAGCGGATCCGCTTCGGCGGCCGCACCGAGAGCCATACCGATGCCACCGGGCGCACGCGCTACCGCTGGGTGGACACTCACGACGTCCTCGCCATCCCCTTCGACGTGCCGGTGCCCGGCTACCGCAACGACGTCGTCAACACGCTGCGGCTGTGGTCCGCGGCGGCCACCGACGAGTTCGACCTCGAGGAGTTCAACGCCGGCAGCTACACGCGCGCGGTGGCGACCAAGAACGAGGCCGAGAACATCACGATGGTGCTCTACCCGAACGCCGAGTCGGAGAACGGCCAGGAACTGAGGCTGCGCCAGCAGTACCTGCTCGCCTCGGCGAGCCTGCAGGACATGCTGCGCTATCACACCTATCACCACGGCAACGACGTGAGCGAGTTCGCGGCCAGGAACTGCGTGCAGCTGAACGACACGCACCCGGCCATCGCCGTCGCCGAACTGATGCGGATCCTGCTCGACGAGTTCGACCTCGACTGGGACGAGGCCTGGGCGATCACCCGCAAGACGATGGCCTATACCAACCACACGCTGCTGCCCGAGGCGCTGGAGATGTGGCCGGTGTCCATGTTCCGCCGCCTGCTGCCGCGGCTGCTCGACATCATGTACGAGATCAACGCCCGGTTCATCGGCGAGATCAGCCGGCGCTGGCCCGGCGACAACGACCGCATCGCCCGGATGTCGCTGATCCAGGAAGGCAGCGAACCGATGATACGCATGGCCTACCTCGCCATCGTCGGCAGCTACTCGGTGAACGGCGTTGCGGAACTCCATTCCCGGCTCCTGGCCGACGGGCTGTTCCGCGACTTCGCCGAACTCTGGCCGTCGAGATTCAACAACAAGACCAACGGCGTCACCCAGCGCCGCTGGCTGGCCGCCTGCAACCCGGGCCTGGCGGAGCTCATCAGCGGACGCATCGGCACCGACTGGGTCACCGACCTCGGCCAGCTCGAGAAGCTGCGGGAATTCGCCGCAGACGCCGGGTTCCAGGCGCAGTGGCGGCGGGTGAAGCTCGGCAACAAGCTCCGCCTGGCCAACCACATCGCCGCGAAGACCGGGCTCACGCTGGGCACGGAGATGCTGTTCGACGTCCAGGTCAAGCGCATCCACGAGTACAAGCGCCAGCTGCTGAACGTGCTGCACGCCGTCCACCTCTACGACCGCATCCGCCGCGGCGACGCCGACGACCTGGTGCCGCGGGCGA
>CAYQZN010000091.1:0-9872 GCA_964421805.1 uncultured Woeseiaceae bacterium | reverse complement strand
CGTGCTGCAGGGCGGCGACTGCGCCGAGACCTTCGACGACTGCACCTCCGAGAGCATCGTGCAGAAGCTGAAGATCCTGCTGCAGATGTCGCTGGTGATGCTCTACGGGCTGAAGAAGCCGGTGGTGCGGGTGGGCCGCATGGCCGGCCAGTATGCCAAGCCACGCTCGGCGGACACGGAGACCCGGGACGGCGAGACGCTGCCGAGTTTCCGCGGCGATCTCATCAACCGCAGCCCCTTCACCGCCGGTGACCGGGTGCCGGACCCGGAGCTGATCCTGCGGGGTTACGAGCGCGCGGCGCTCACGCTGAATTTCGTCCGCTCGCTCGTGGACGGCGGTTTCGCCGACCTGCACCACCCGGAGAACTGGGATCTGGACTGGGTGGGTCACTCGGCCATGGCGGCGGAATACCAGCGCGTGGCCGACGCCATCTCCCATTCGCTGGATTTCTTCGAGTCCATCTCCGGCCGGCCCATCCATCACACCCGGCGGGCGGACATCTACGCCGGCCACGAGGGCCTGCACCTGCACTACGAGCAGGCACAGACCCGGCTGCGCCGGGACCGCTGGTACGACCTGACGACCCATTTCCCCTGGATCGGCATGCGCACCGCCAACGTGGACGGCGCCCACGTCGAGTACTTCCGCGGCGTCACGAACCCCATGGGCGTGAAGATCGGCCCCGGCATGACTGCGGAGTGGCTGCAGGAGCTCATCGGCATCCTGAATCCGAATAACGAGCCGGGCCGTCTCACCCTGATCCACAGGCTCGGCGCGAAGCAGGTGGAGGAGGGGCTGCCGCCGCTGATTCAGGCGGCACGTGCCACCGGGAGCCCGGTGCTGTGGGTCTGCGACCCGATGCACGGCAACACGGAGAGCACCTCGGGCGGCTTCAAGACGCGGCGCTTCGACAACATCGTCTCCGAGCTCAAGTCCGCCTTCCGCATCCACCGGGAGATGGGCAGCTATCTCGGCGGCGTGCACCTGGAGCTGACCGGCGCGAACGTCACCGAGTGCATCGGCGGCGCCCGCGGCCTGGCCGAGGCCGACCTGAAGCGGGCCTACCGCTCCCAGGTGGATCCCCGGCTCAATTACGAGCAGGCGATGGAGGTGGCGATGCTGATCGCGGGTCTCCGCGACGCCGTGGAATCCCACCGCAAAGCCGGCTAGCGGGTAGGAGGGCCTTCAGGCCCGATTCCGCCGTCTGCACATGCTGCTTCCTATCACCGTTGGCCCACTCGCTGACGGGCCCGTAACCGAAAGGTTTGGCACCAGTCAGCAGGCGTTGCTAATTGGCGCTTCCTTCACTCCACCGCAGGGCGGCCATGAAAGAAGGGGATAGGGTAGGAAGAAATCGGGCCTGAAGGCCCTCCTACCGGGGGGAATTGCCGAGCATTTGCCAGGCTTCGGGGGTCGGGATCTCGCGATACTCGCCGGGTTGGAGGCCGTGCACTTCCCAGGGTCCGATGCGGGTGCGGATGAGGCGCAGCACCGGCAGGCCCACGGCAGCGCCCATGCGCCGCACCTGGCGGTTGCGTCCCTCGTCGATGGTGATCCGCAGCCAGGAGTCGGGGACGCTCTGCCGGTAGCGGATGGGCGGATCGCGAGGCCATAGCCAGTCCGGTTCGTCCACCGCGTTCGCTTCCAGCGCGCGTGCCTTGCGGCCCTTGATGTCGACACCTCCGCGCAGGCGGCCGAGAGCCTCCGCGGCAACCGCGCCCTCGACCTGGGCGTAGTAGGTCTTCGGCAACTTGTTGCGGGGGTGGGCTATGGCGGCCTGCAGCCGGCCGTCGTCGGTGAGCGCCAGCAGGCCCTCGCTGTCGTAGTCGAGCCTGCCGGCCGGGTACACCTCAGGGATGTCGACATAAGCGGCCAGGGTTTTGCGGCCGCGGGGGTCGGTGAACGCCGAGAGCACGCGGTAAGGCTTGTTGAGGAGCACGAGGCGCATGCGGGGACCATACCCCCGGCAGGCGCCCGGGAACAGTCGGCCCGAGCGCTCCGGGGTCGGCTCGGAAGCCGCTCCGGAATCCCGCGGCTCATGCGCCTCGAGCGCGTTGCCGATTGCAGCGGCTGTTGGCGGCCGGTATCATGATGCACCGCAATAAAATCGGTCCCGCGAACAGCGGAAGGGGTGCAATACCCCTGCAAGCGCTTGATTCCTGTGGGCCTGACTGAGCAACCGAACTGGAGTGAGTCATGAGTAACCCCGCGCGTACGTCTCCCGGAGAGGGCATGGAACTGTTGGGAACGATGCACGAGGGATTCGACGAGATACTCACCCCGGAAGCGCTGCAATTCATAGCCGCCCTGCACCGGGAGTTCGCGCCGCGGGTGCATGCCCTGCTGAAGGCCCGGGACGAGCGCCAGGCCCGCATCGACGCCGGCGAGATGCCCGATTTCCTCGAGGAGACCCGCGAGATCCGCGAGTCCGAATGGCAGGTGACCGAGACGCCGGCGGACCTGCAGGACCGCCGGGTCGAGATCACCGGCCCGACCGATCGCAAGATGGTCATCAACGCGCTGAACTCGGGCGCGAAGGTGTTCATGGCCGACTGCGAAGATTCGATGACGCCCAACTGGTACAACGTGATCCAGGGCCAGATCAACCTGCGCGACGCGGCGAAACGCAGCATCAGCTTCGACGCGCCGAACGGCAAGCACTACGAGCTGGGCGAGAAGATCGCCACCCTGATCGTCCGCCCCCGCGGCTGGCATCTGTTCGAGAAGCACCTGAAAGTGGACGGCGAGGAAGTGCCGGGCGCCTTCGTGGACTTCGGCCTGTACCTGTTCCACAACGCGAAGGAGCTCAAGAGCCGGGGTACGGGGCCGTATTTCTACCTGCCGAAGATGGAGAGCCACAAGGAAGCCGCGCTGTGGACCGAGGTGTTCCGCTTCGCCGAGAAGGCGGGCGTGGTGGACGAGGGCGCCATCAAGGTCACCGTGCTGATCGAGACCATACTGGCGGCCTTCGAGGTGGACGAGATCCTGTACGCGCTGAAGGACTACATCGTCGGCCAGAACTGCGGGCGCTGGGACTACATCTTCAGCTTCATCAAGAGGTTCCGGAAGTTCCCGGAATTCGTGCTGCCGGACCGCAACGAGGTGGGCATGACCACCCACTTCCTGCGCTCCTATTCGCTGCTGGTTATCAAGACCTGCCACCGCCGCGGCGCCTTCGCCATCGGCGGCATGGCAGCCCAGATCCCGATCAAGGACGATCCGGAGGCCAACGAGGAGGCCATCGCCAAGGTGCGGGCCGACAAGGAGCGCGAGGCCACCGACGGCCACGACGGCACCTGGGTGGCCCATCCGGGCCTCGTGCCGATCGCCATGGAGATCTTCGACCGCCACATGCCGCAGCCGAACCAGGTGGAGCGCCAGCGCGACGACGTGGAAGTGACCGCGGCAGACCTGCTGCAGGTGCCCCAGGGGCGCATCACCGAAGCGGGGCTGCGCAACAACATCTCGGTGGGCGTGCAGTACATGGCGGCGTGGCTCGGCGGCAACGGCTGCGTGCCCCTGTACAACCTCATGGAGGATGCGGCGACGGCGGAGATCGCCCGCGCCCAGGTCTGGCAGTGGCTGCACCACGAGACCGGCGTGCTCGACGATGGCCGGCCGGTCACCGTGGAGTTGTTCGAGACCGTGCTGGCGGAGGAGATGGAGAAGATCCGCGCGGAGGTCGGCGAGGAGGCCTACGCCGCCGGCAATTACGAGAAGGCGGCAGAGTTGATGGACAAGATCACCCGCGAGGACGACTTCGAGAGCTTCCTCACGCTGGAGGCGTATCGGGAGATCGATTGAGCCATCGGACCCCTTCGACATTAGACGAAAGTACCAGTGGTCCCGCCGTGACCATCGGGTACCATCCGAAACCCACTAACGGCGTGTCAGCGAGGAGTAGAGAATCATGAGTGTCATGTCAGCCGAGGAGCTTCAGAAATCGTGGGACAGCGACCCGCGGTGGAAAGGCGTAACCCGACCCTACAGTGCAGAAGAAGTCGTACGGCTGCGCGGCACGGTAGAGGTGGAATACTCCCTCGCGCGCCAGGGCGCGGAGAAGCTGTGGAAATACATCCACGAGAAAGATTTCGTGAATGCGCTCGGCGCACTGACCGGCAACCAGGCCATGCAGCAGGTGAAGGCCGGCCTGAACGCCATCTACCTGTCCGGCTGGCAGGTGGCCGGTGACGCCAACCTGGCCGGCCAGATGTATCCCGACCAGTCGCTGTATCCGGCCGACTCGGTCCCCGCCGTGGTCCGGCGCATCAACAATACGCTGTTGCGGGCCGACCAGATTCATCACGCGGAAGGCGACGACTCCATCGACTGGATGCAGCCCATCGTGGCCGACGCCGAAGCCGGCTTCGGCGGCGTGCTGAATGCCTTCGAGTTGATGAAGGACATGATCGACGCAGGCGCCGCCGGCGTGCACTTCGAGGACCAGCTTTCCTCGGCGAAGAAGTGCGGCCACATGGGCGGCAAGGTCCTCGTGCCCACCCAGGAGGCCGTCAGCAAGCTGGCCGCGGCCCGGCTGGCCACCGACGTCTGTAACGTGCCCACCCTGGTGGTCGCCCGTACGGACGCCGACGCCGCCAACCTGCTCACCTCGGACATCGACGAGCGCGACCAGCGCTTCATCACCGGCGAGCGCACTGCCGAGGGCTTCTACCGCGTGAAGCCCGGCCTGGAGCAGGCCATCGACCGGGCGCTGGCCTATGCACCTTTCGCCGACCTGGTGTGGTGCGAGACGTCCACGCCGAGCCTGGAGCAGGCGAAGGAATTCGCCGAGGCCATGCACAAGGAGTACCCGGACCAGCTGCTGGCCTACAACTGCTCGCCGTCGTTCAACTGGCGCAAGAACCTCGACGACAAGACCATCGCCAAGTTCCAGAAGGAGCTGGCGGCCATGGGTTACAAGTTCCAGTTCATCACGCTGGCCGGCTTCCACGCGCTGAACTACAGCATGTTCACGCTGGCGAAGGGCTACCGGGAGCGCCAGATGGCGGCCTATGTGGAGCTGCAGCAGGCGGAGTTCGACTCGGAGAAGGACGGCTACACCGCCACCCGCCACCAGCGGGAAGTGGGCGCGGGCTACTTCGACGGCGTCACCCAGGCGGTGAGCGCGGAGTCCTCGATCACGGCGCTGACCGGTTCCACCGAGGAGGAACAGTTCGACGAGGCCAGCTGAGTCATCGTTGGAGTATGCTAGGAACGGCGCCCCCCCGGGGGCGCCGTTTTCTTTGCGGGTCCAGAGGAACACACGATGCAGTACGAGAAGATCCAGATCCCGGAGCGCGGCGACGTCATCACCATGAACCGGGATTTCCGGCTGAACGTGCCGGATGAGCCGGTCATCCCGTTCGTGGAGGGCGACGGCATCGGCAGGGACGTGACGCCGGTCATGAAGGACGTGGTGGACGCCGCGGTGAGCCGGGCGTACGGCGGCGAGCGGCGCATCTCCTGGATGGAGGTGTACGCCGGCAAGAAGGCCAGCGAGGTCTACGACAGCGCCAACTTCCTGCCCGAGGAGACGCTGCACGCGCTGCAGAAATACGTGGTCTCCATCAAGGGTCCCCTGACCACGCCGATCGGCGGCGGCATCCGCTCGCTGAACGTCTCCATCCGCCAGAGCCTGGACCTCTACGCCTGCGTGCGGCCCATCCGCTACTTCCCCGGCGTCAGCACGCCGATGAAGGAGTCCGACCTGGTTAACATGGTCGTCTTCCGCGAGAACACCGAGGACATCTACGCGGGCATCGAATACCCGACGGGCTCCCAGGAGGTGCAGAAGCTGATCAAGTTCCTGCAGGAGGAACTGGGCGCCACCCAGATCCGTTTCCCGTCGAGTTCCGGCATCGGCATCAAGCCCGTCTCCCGGGAGGGCTCCGAACGGCTCGTGCGCAAGGCCATCAACTACTGCATCGATAACGATTTCAGTTCGGTGACCCTGGTGCACAAGGGCAACATCATGAAGTTCACGGAGGGCGCCTTCTGCCAGTGGGGCTACGAGGTGGCCCGTGAGGAGTTCGGCGCCGAGCCGAAAGACGGCGGGCCCTGGCACGCCTTCGCGAACCCGCGCACCGGCCGCGAGATCATCGTCAAGGACGTCATTGCCGACAACTTCCTGCAGCAGATCCTGCTGCGGCCGGAGGAGTACGACGTGATCGCCACGCTGAACCTGAACGGCGACTACATCTCCGATGCGCTGGCGGCCCAGGTGGGCGGCATCGGCATCGCGCCCGGGGGCAACATCGGTGACGGCATCGGCGTGTTCGAGGCCACCCACGGCACGGCGCCCGGCTTCGCCGGCAAGGACCGGGTGAACCCGGGCTCGCTCATCCTCTCCGCCGAGATGATGCTCCGCTATCTGGGCTGGACCGAGGCCGCCGACCTCATCATCAAGGGCGTGGCGAATACCATCGCCGCCAAGGAGCTGACCTTCGACCTCGCGCGGCTGCGCGAGGCCATCCGCAAACCGAAGCGTCCCGCAGGCAGTCACCCGCACGGCAAGCAGGACGTGGAGCAGGAACTCGATCAGCTCATTCCGGGCGCCACGCTGGTGGGCACGAAGGGCTTCGGCGAGGCCGTCGTCCGGCACATGGACGACTGATGGCGGCGCGACGGACCGACCTGCCGCCGGAGCAGTACGACCCGGACTGCACCCGCTGTCCGCGCCTTGCGGCGCATCTGGCCGCGGTGCGCGAGACGCACCCCGACTACCATGCCCTGCCGGTGCCGCCGTTCGGCGACCCGGAAGCGAGCCTCCTGATCGTGGGTCTCGCCCCCGGCATGCACGGCGCGAACCGCAGCGGCCGACCGTTCACCGGCGACTTCGCCGGCATCCTGCTGTACCGGGCGCTGTACGACGCGGGCTTCGCCAGCCGCGCCGAGTCGGTGTCTGCCGACGACGGGCTGGAACTCACCGACTGCCGGATCACCAACGCCGTGAAGTGCCTGCCGCCGCAGAACAAGCCGACCACCGCCGAGGTGGACGAGTGCAATCCCTATCTGCAGGCGGAACTCGGCACCGTGGGCGAGCGGGGCGTGGTGCTGGCCCTGGGCTCCATCGCCCACCGGGCGGTGCTGAAGGCGTTCGGCATGAAGCAGAGTACGAACAAGTTCGCCCATGGCGCGGAACATGCCTTGCCCGGCGGCCTGACGCTGCTGGATTCCTACCACTGCAGCCGCTACAACACGCAAACGCGGCGCCTGACCGAAGCAATGTTCCATGCCGTCATCGACCGGGCACGGACGCTCGTCGGCGACTGAGGCGGCGCCCGGGCGCCGGGATACCGCCATCGTCATGCGCCGTCCGTTATCCTAGTGCGCATGGACGAGGCCGCTTTCGATCATCGCCGCTTCCTCGCGAACCTGAGCCACCGGCCGGGGGTCTACCGCATGCTCGATGCGCACGGCGGGATTCTCTACGTGGGCAAGGCCAGAGACCTGCGCAAGCGGGTGGGCAGCTACTTCAGCGGCAAGGCCAAGGATGCCAAGACCATGGCGCTGGTGGCGGAGATCCGCGACATCGAGGTGACGGTCACCAATACCGAGTCCGAGGCGCTCATCCTGGAGCACAACCTCATCAAGCGGGAGCGGCCGCGCTACAACGTGCTCCTGAAGGACGACAAGAGCTACCCCTGGATCCACGTGACCGACCATGCCTATCCGCGGCTGGCCTTCCACCGCGGCGCGCGCAGCCCGCGGGGCCGCTACTTCGGGCCCTATCCGAGCGCCGGTGCCGTGCGCCGCACCCTCGGCGAACTGCAGAAGCTGTTCCTGCTGCGCAACTGCACCGATACCTTCTTCGCCAACCGCTCGCGGCCCTGCCTGCAGTACCAGATCCGACGCTGTTCGGCGCCCTGCGTCGGCCACATCGGCGAGGCGGACTACGCCAGGGACGTGCAGAACGCGATCGCCTTCCTGGAGGGCCGCAACCAGGCCGTGATCGACAGCCTGGTGGAGCGCATGGAGGCGGCCGCCGAGGCGCTGGAATTCGAGCGGGCGGCGCAGTTCCGGGACCAGATCGCGCGGCTCAAGCGGGTGGACGCCGGGCAAATGGTCTCCCGGGAGAGCGCGACGGACGTGGACGCGGTGGCGCTGGCCCGGCGGGGCAGCATCGTCTGCGTGGCCGTGCTGTTCGTCCGTCACGGCCGGCTGCTGGGCAGCCGCTCCCACTACCCGAAGCTGGCGCCCGACACGCCCGACGACGAGGTGCTGTCCTCTTTCCTGGGCCAGTATTACCTCGAGTCAGCGCCGCCGCGGGAGATCCTCGTGGAACAGGCAGTGGAAGACGCCGACCTGCTGGGCGAGGCCCTGACCGGGCGGGCAGGCCACCGGGTGGAGGTCCGCCACCGGGTGCGCGGCGACCGGGCGCGCTGGCTGCAGATGGCGGCGACCAACGCCCGCCAGGGGGCGGACCTGCGCGCGGCCGGCAATGCCGGCGTGCGCCGGCAGCTGGAGGCCCTTGCCGAGGCGCTGGAACTGGACGACGTGCCGGAGCGCGTGGAGTGCTTCGATATTTCCCATACCGGCGGCGAGGCTACGGTGGCCTCCTGCGTCGTCTTCGGCCCCGAGGGGCCGATGAAATCCGACTATCGCCGGTTCAATATCCGGGGCACGGCCGCCGGCGACGACTACGCCGCCATGCGCGAGGTGCTCGAGCGCCGCTACAAGCGCGTCAAGCGGGGCGAGGTGCCGTTGCCCGACCTGATCCTGATCGACGGCGGCCGGGGCCAGCGCACCCAGGCGCTGGAGATCCTTGCCGATCTGGATCTCGAGTTCCTGAAGGTGGTGGCGGTGGCCAAGGGCCGGGCGCGCCGACCGGGCAGCGAGCAGCTCTGGGTGGAGGAGGAGGCCTATCCACGCAACCTCCCGTCCGGCTCGCCGGCGCTGCTGCTGATACAGAACATCCGCGACGAGGCGCACCGTTTCGCCATCACCGGCCACCGGGCGCGGCGCGCGAAGGCCCGCCGGGGCTCGGTGCTGGAAGAGATCCCGGGGCTCGGCCCCAAACGACGTCGGGACCTGCTGCGTCACTTCGGCGGCCTGAAGGGCGTTTCCGCCGCGGGCATGGACGACCTGGCCAAGGTGCCCGGTATCAGTCGCGTGCTGGCCGAGCGCATTTATACTGTACTCCACGCCGAGCAGGAACCGGCCGGCGAGGCGCAAACGAATTGATGATGACGGAACTGCCGTGCAACTGAATACCGCGAACACACTGACCTGGATACGTATCGCTGCCATCCCGCTGTTCGTGGTCCTGTTCTACCTGCCGGCGGAGTGGAGCCGACCGGCCTCCGCAGTGGTATTCATGCTCGCGGCCATCACGGACTGGCTGGACGGCTACGTCGCCCGCAAGCTCGGCCAGATCACGCCCTTCGGCGAGTTCCTGGACCCGGTGGCCGACAAGCTCATCGTCGCCGTCGCCCTGGTGCTCCTGGTGCAGACGGATCAGCGTATCTCGCTGGCGCTGGTGGCCGCCATCATCATCGGCCGCGAGATCACCGTCTCGGCACTGCGGGAGTGGATGGCCGGGCTCGGTCAGCGCACGACCGTGGCGGTCTCCATGGTCGGCAAGGTCAAGACGACCCTGCAGATGATCGGCCTGACCCTCATGGTCTGGCACCTCGATACCGGTGGTCTGCCGGTCTACGATGCGGGGTTCCTGTTCCTGCTGGCGGCTGCAGGGCTGACCCTCTGGTCCATGTATGCCTACCTCAAGGCGGCCTGGCCGGTGCTGAACGCGAATAGCTGACTGCGGTGCCTTGACAGCCTTCCGGGAGTCGCTAGAATTGCGGTCCCTTCGAGATTAGGCGGGAATAGCTCAGTTGGTAGAGCGCAACCTTGCCAAGGTTGAGGTCGCCGG